>DRTC01000035.1 GCA_011372345.1 Candidatus Cloacimonadota bacterium | reverse complement strand
GGAAAAACTTGTGTCAAATTATTTTTTTGGAGGGAAAGGGGAGAACTTAATCTAATAACTATCGGATTGAATAACTACCCTAAATCAATTCCTGTTCAACTCCTGCTGAGTTGTTTTTTATCTTCTCATCCTATCCTATCCGGAGGTTCACACCTCCGGCTAAAAATTGAACTCCTTCGGAGTTTCTTTTCTGTTCCTCTTCAAATCCTGAAGATATTGAATATTAATAGCCGTAGATGAAATCTAATTACTCGTTCCCACGCTCCTGCGTGGGAACATTGTTTTTATTCTCTTATTTTATCTCTATTTTGTTTTATGCCTGGTGATCTTAATTTCCTCATTACTCAAATTCTGCCAGCATCTCAAATCCGTATCTTCTGCAATTATGTAATAGAAATGCTGATCAAATGTTATGAGTGCATCTTCATGAAGAAATTCCTGACTTGTAACATTATCCTGCAGCAATGTGAATCCTGAATAAGGATCATTGGAATGATGAACATTATATGAGTCGGCTCCCGGTACTTCTTCCCATTCCAAAAGGATATCATCACTTTGAGTAGTGATCGTAATCCATAAAGGAGGTCGAGGTCCGGCATCGGGATGAAGATAAAAATTGAATACATCAGACCAGGTGATATAACCAAAACTATCTGCGGCTTTTACTTTCCAGTAATAATTCGTTCCGGGTGTGCAGAATGGAGGATAAATTCCGGTCTCTGAAGTTTCCATGGAATCCGCATCTATGAAACCAGTATTGTCATCTAAATAGACAGTATAAACAACCGTATCACCCGGATCAGGATCATTTGCTTCTTCCCATGTCATTACCGGTGAAGTGACCATCACCGTCTCGGTGTTCCCCGGAGTAAGCAGGTCAAAATCAACCGGAGCTTCGATCACATAAGTATCGATATACCAATCCTGCTGATTGCAGTTAGTATAATGATCTTGGGTATCAAAGGCTGTCACTCTCCACCAGTAACGGGTATCATCGTTCAGATCTCCGGCTTCTGTCCTGTGAACAGTGTTTTCCAGGTTTTCGATAGTTAGAGTATTTTCCGGTTCATAACCTGCACTGCTGCTGATCTCAATTATATAACGAACCGTATCACCCGGGGTCGGATCGATGCCAGGTTCCCAATCAAAGGTAACGATCAAATCCCGGAGCGTATCTCCCTGAGCAGGAGACAACAAGTCAAAAAGCGAAGGAGCATCACTCAAGGGCGTTTCACTCCAGGTGCAGTAATCGACATAATTAGTAACATTGTCACCCAAACCATCAGCATTCAGATCATCAGCAGGATCATCGCAGGGAGGAACCTCTATCATTCCATCCGGATCATACGGACCGGAAGCATCTCCCCACCAGTTATAAGTTGCATCGACAGTTATACCTGAACTGACATTCTGCACTCCGTAAGTAGTATTTCCGGATATATCATTGCTGTTACCTGCTGCTCCACCGATCACAGGCTGACTATTACCTAAGCAATACACTCCGATATCATTTGAGATGATCGAACAATCAAAAACATTGGGAGTTGCTCCTGCAGAAGAAGTTTTAATACCATAATTTGACGAATGCCTGATCACGCATTCGCTGATCAAAGGAGAAGTATTTTCACACCAGATATTCCCGTAATTACCATTTCCGGCGTATTCGATAATGCATCTATCCAGATGGCAGTTCGGTGAATCGGCATAATTTCTGAACAGCAGGCCATTCCATGAACCCGGGATTTGGACATCTCCGGTGAATGTAACACCTGTTGCAGTAAGTGAGCCATGTCTGTCTCCATATACACCAGAACCAATTGAAAATGATGTTCCAGCAGCAAATTCCAGGTCACAGCCATTCTGGATTTCCAGGTGGGAAGTACCACCATAATCATAGACTGTCAAATTACCTGTTACATACAGAGAAGTATTTTGGGTTGTCCAGGTTTGAGAAGTATCGATCACATCACTCCGCAGTTCGATCCTGTCATCAGTATTATCAGCGTAATAATTACCGCATCCAAAGCAATGCATTTCATTTGCCAGAACAGAGGATGCCATCGAATTTCCGGTAAATGTACTATTCCCGATATAAAAGATCGTACCATTTTCTGCATAAAATCCATATTCACCATTCTTAAATGTGCAATTCTCATATCTGTTGGAATCTCCAACCACATAAACTCTTGATCTGATCCCAAACCAGGCATCAACGGTATCAGAAGATCCCTGAAAAGTAACATTATCTGCCATTATTCCGCCAATTCGATCGGCATAAATTGCATTTCCAATCCGTATTTCATTCCCGGGATCAGACTCCAGGATCATCCCGGGATTGATCGTCAGAATACTTGTTATCCCGTTAAAACCATAAATATCAAGATCACCAACTAAATGCAGAGGTGTCGTCTGCATTGTCCAGGTTTGGGAATTGCTGACCACATCGCTGCGAATTTCAATTCTGTCATCTACATTTCCAGTAAAAATATTTCCCGCTTCGAAACAATACATTTCATTTCCCAAAACCGAAGCAGCAATCTCGTTTCCGGTATATGTACAATCATAAATATGAAATGCGGAATTATCATCTGCATAAATTCCATATTCAGCATTCTGGAAAGTGCATGAATCAAACCTGTTGGAATCAGCGTAAGAATATTGTCTCATTCTTATCCCAAACCATGCTCCGGGAGTATCAGTATCTCCCCGGAAAGTAACATTATCTGCCATGATTCCGCCAATTCTATTAGCATATATTTGATTTCCTGCTCTGATCTCAACAGCCGGATCTGCTTCCATGATCATACCTGGCTGGATGGTCAAAATACTGATCACTCCTGCATAACCATGGATATCAAGATGTCCTGTCAAATGCAAGGGAGTGGATTGTGCTGTCCAGGTTTGAGAATTACTGACGACATCGCTTCTGATCTCTATTCGATCATCATCATTACTTGTAAATATGTTTCCGGCTTCGAAACAATACATTTCATTTCCCAGTACTGAAGCAGCAATTGAATTGCCTGAAAAAGTACAGTTATTGACCTGGAAAGAAGAATTGTCTTCCGCATAGATTCCATAAGAACCATTCTGGAAAGTACAATTATCAAACCTGTTGGAATCTCCGTATGAATACTTTCTTATCCTAATCCCGAACCAGGCATTAGCAGAATCTGCCACTCCTCTAAAAGTAACATCATCTGCCAAAATTCCACCGATTCTGTCAGCATAAACAGAATTTCCGATCCGGATCTCAAATCCGGGATCAGTTTCCAGGATCATCTCGGGATTTATCGTTAGAATACCGTGAACACCTGAATAACCATGAATATCAATATCTCCTGTTATATTCAGGGGAGTTGCTTGTGTTGTCCAGGTTTGAGAATAACTGACGATATCACTTCTGACTTTTATCCGGTCATCAACATTGCCAGTATAGATATTACCAGCTTCAAAACAATACATCTCGTTTGCTGCAACTGAAGCAGCCACTGAGTTACCTGTGAAAGTACAGTTATTGATATGAAAAGAAGAATTGT
>DRTC01000034.1 GCA_011372345.1 Candidatus Cloacimonadota bacterium | reverse complement strand
TGAGGCATTATATTTAGATCGGCAACAACCGGATTTCCTGAAATATCCTTCCCGAGAGCAATTGTTAAGATACTATCAGCAGATTTCATCTGGTCGGAAAGCATGACATCCTTCAGAAAAATCGTATCACGGTTAATATTGGGAATTTCGATCCCAACCAAACCTCTGCCCGGGATCGGAGCCTGAACGCGGATACTTTTGGCTTTGATCGCCAGAGCGAGATCATCTGCTAAAGAATGAAATTTACTGACCTTTACTCCAGGTGCAGGTTTGATCTCATATTGCGTGATGATCGGTCCGATATTGACATTAATAACCTCAGCATCGACATTAAATTCTGCTAATTTCCGCTCCAGGATCTTACTGACGATCTTGATATTTTCCTCGATTTCTTCCCTATCTCTCTTATTAGTTTTTATGCTGTTCAGGAACGATTCGACATCCGGTTTTTCATAAAATCTGGTTGGTTCATCCGGAATTTCAGATCTGTCTTGAGTCAGTTTCCTTTTTGGAATGATGGGTTTAACAACTCTCCGTTCTTTATCCGAATTTTCCGAGGAAGCATGATCGATGATATTGGGAGATCTTTCAGATTCTTCGATAAACGGCTCTATTTGGGGGGAAATTTCTTTTTTCCCGGCTTTGATCTTTTCCCTTTTTTCCTTTTTAATTTGGGGAAGTTTCTTCTTTCTTTTTTTGAAAATTAATTTAAAAAAATTAAGGACTATTCTTCCTAAAAAGAAGAAGAAAAACTTCACATTTTCAACTTCAAAGATGATCAAAAGACAGGCAATAATGACGACTATCGAGATGATCGCAGTTCCTGTGGAATTGAAAATACTATTGAAAAAATTATAAACACTCAATGGAACAATTCCGGCCTGAGCGATCGTTTCTTCATTGATGATGAATAGCAGAAGATTAAAGAAAAATGAAAAAATCACAAAAAATACTGTCTTCCAGAAAATATGCTTTTCGTCCTTCAGGAACACACTGAAAAATCCGATCAATCCGATCCCTAGCAAGAGCGAGATACTGAAAAACTTTCCGAAAATATAGATCAGCCAGAAACTGAAAAATGCTCCAAAGGTTCCGATCGGATTTTTTATATCTTCAGGTAAATCGATCCTTAACACTTGCCAGAAAGTCAGGTCTGCTTCCTTTAAAATCTGATAATCCTCAAAGATCAGGTTTATCTCGACAGAAACCGAAACCAGTAGTAATAAAGCGATCAGCAGGATTATTACACCGATAATTATGCGTCTGATATTGACTTTTGTGTCGTCTTTCATTTTTACTCCGTTAAACATTAAAACGAATATTCAAGGCTATTCCTCATTCCCAACCAGGGAATTGATAATAGTTCAAGCCTGTCGCTCTCTTCATGCTATTCTTCTTGTCTGGCTGTGGAGCTGCGGATTAGATACAATTAAAAAAATTATCCACATCAATTATAAATACATTATCAGTTTTCTTTTCATATTGAATAAGTTCATTGCTAAATCCAGATTTAGAGAATAAAATAAAATACTCATTCCTATTTTTTGCTTTCCACTTAACATTTTTACTTTTCGTTTGTAATTCATTTAAAACACTCATTCCAACATGTTTCCCAGACCATTTGCATTCTCCGAAAATGATATTATCATCCCCAATCCCAACAATATCAATTTCATTATTTTTATCCCACCATCTTCCGCATTTTTCAATTACAAACGGAAATTTGAATTTAAACATGAATTGCCTTGAAAGAGATTCAAAAACATTTGCTACAAGATATTTTAATTCACTTTTAATTTTATCTTCAACATAATCAGTATTACTAATTTCTAAGTAACTTTGATATGGAAAGACAAAACAAAACCAAAACCTTAAAAAATTGTCCTTAATAAAATAAAGACCTTTTTTGCTTTTAGAAGGATTTGTTTCAGTTATGGGAACTTGTTTATCAATAATATCCAAATCTATCAATTTCTTTAGAAAAGATGTTATGCTACTTGCCTGAACTCCTAACCTGCTGGTTATGTTATTTAATTTATGATTTCCTGCAGCAATGACAGATAGAATTGAAAAATATGTCGAGACATCATTTACTTCTTCATGTAATAAGAATCTTGGTTCTAAATACAGAAATTTGTTTTTATTTAGAATTTCTGTTTTAATCGATTTATATAAATTCTTATTTTGATTAAATAATTCGATATATTTTGGAATTCCACCAGTAACACTGAAATGCTCTATCAATTCGATATTACTCAACCCTTTGTAAAATTCATTATAATATGAAAATTCTATCTCTTGAAGTTTGATTTGAGCAGTTCTTCTTCCATAAAGAGGACTGTTGTATGCTAAAGTTTCACTATACATCATGCTTATTAG
>DRTC01000033.1 GCA_011372345.1 Candidatus Cloacimonadota bacterium | reverse complement strand
CTGGTATATTAATGTCTTCCTGAAGAAGAAGATGTTTGACAATTCGATGTCGCAAATCCAGAAATCTAAAATTGAATTTTGGTACTTTATAATTTTTTATCAGATCGAACATATCCTTTTTATCAAAAATCATTAAGTCCCGCAGCACATTCGGACTGTTGCAGAATATTTTCTCAAAAACGAATTTTTTTAATCTATAATCATCGGAATTAATATAATGCTCCAGATCCTGCGTGGTTAGTTTGTATTCCCAAAAACAATGTTTAATAATATCTATGTCCGGTTTCTTTCTTTGAAATTGGATCATCATTATCCTTTTTCTAACTTTCTCTCGATCCTCTTTTGAAGAGAGAGAGGAGATGTTTGTTTCCCTTTTCTTTGAAAAAGTTCATTTATGAGATTAGAGAAGTGATTAGGAGATAGATTGAAACACACATTAATCCATTTCGAATTGAATATTATACAGCGTTTTATATCTCTCGCAAGTTTCCAATAGCTCTTTGTGGTGACCTATGCAAACGATCTTTCCTTGATCCAGAACAATAATCTTATCCGATGACAAGATTGTGGAAAGCCGATGAGCGATCACGATCACGGTTCGATTCTTTGTTGCTTGCTCGATCGCTTGCTGGACCTTTCTTTCTGCTTCTGTATCGAGCGAACTGGTGGCTTCATCGAAGATCAAAATGGGAGGATTGCCGACAATTGCTCTTGCAATACAAAGCCGTTGTCTCTGACCTCCAGAAAGATTGGATGCTTTTACCTGCAGTATCTCATCATATTTTTGGGGAAGTTTATCGATAAATTCATCTGCAAAGGCGATTTTAGCTGCATTTCTGACCTGCTCTTCATCAACTTTCTCAAGTGTTCCGTAACTGATATTATTGAATACCGTATCATTGAACAAAATGGATTCCTGGGTAACAGTTCCGAACAGTGTTCGCAAGTCTTTCAATTTGATTTTATGACTGGGAATTCCATCGATCAGGATATCTCCAGCATCAGGATCATACATCCTGGACAGCAGATGAACGAGTGTTGTTTTTCCGCTACCGCTACTGCCGACAAGGGCAATTTTCTCTCCTTTCTTAACTTCAAAATTAATATTTTCCAAAACTTTCTTATCTTCCTGGTACGAAAAGGCAATATCATTAAACACGATCTTCTGCTCAAAATCTCTTTTCTCAACCTGCTCCTTGCTTTCGGTTATCTCGGATTTCCGATCAAGGATCACCATTATCCTATCCAGTGAAACAAGTGCTTTCCTGATATTTATATATGCATTGGTCAAATTTTTTGTCGGCTGCATCATGGAAAAAACTGCCAGCAGGAAAGTCATGAATGTTCCGAAACTGAAACTGCTGTCTGCAGCCAGAACCAGTTTTCCTCCGATCATCAGGATGACAACTCCGATCAAAACGCTGTTCAATTCAGAAAGGGGAACATTTACTGCGCTATAAAGCAACGATTTTCGCCAGAATCGAAAATGTTTTTTATTTATTTTTTCAAATCTGTCGTATTCGTAGTTTTCCCTGGAAAATGCTTTCACTATCGGCATGCTGTTCAGTTTCTCTTCGACATTAGAGAATAGTTGCGAGGATTGTTCCTGGATCCGTTGCGAATATTTTTTGATCTTACCACCTAACAAATTAACCAGGTAACTGAAAAGAGGTAAAAGAACCAAGCCGATTATAAACAGTTTCAAGTTCAAATTAAGTGCAATAATGATATAAACAACCAGTAGGATAATATCCCGGATGATATTGAAAAAAGAATTTATGAAAAAATTGCTGATAATGTTTACATCCGAAACCATCCTGACCAGGGAATCTCCTACTTTATTTTTACGCAGGAAGCTAAGTGGTTGGTATAAATATTTATGATAAATTATATCCCGGATATCTTTGATGGTTTTACCCTGAAGGTTGATGAACATAACTCTGTTTCCATAATAGAAGATATTTTTTAAAACTATCAGGAAAATAACAGAGATGCTGATAAACCAGAGCAGGAAAATCGGATCAGTAACTTCCAGGATCGATTTTAATTCTGTTAGAAACGGCTTGTAATTAATTTTATCAATCCATGTAAAAAAACTGTTTTGCTGGGATAGAAAATTGTTAAAAACATCCCTGACAGCTCCGAAAAAAGCAGGAAAATCTGAGTATAATATTTTCGTTTTTCCAGGCTTGAAAACAAAATCCAGAAGCGGGATAGCCATCATAATACTGATTCCACTGAAAATGGCATAACCACTCATAAATATTAATCCAAACAGGAGAAATATCCAGTGCCGGAGCATGATCCGAATTATTTTTATCGCATTTTTCATTATTAATTTATTTACCTTTTACCTGATTTGTAGATTTTTAAAGGTAAGTTTTGTGTCAATAAGAAAGTGTAGCACAGAATTGTATTCTGTGAACCATGTTTGCACATTATGCAAAAATAAACTACCGAATATATCCGCGCAAATACAAAAGACCATAAATTCCAAGAAATAGATATGTGAGAAAAAACAAGAAATATCCCAAAAATCCTTCCAGTTCAATGAAATGAAAAAAGAAATTCAGGAGCATTGCAAGTTGAAAAATGATGATATAAAAAGCGATGAACCAGAAAGAATATCTTTTTATCCGATGTTTGTTATCGTTTAGTTCTTTTTTATTCAAAGGAAAATTACTGAAAATTGATACTATTACCAGAAAGCTTCCAATAAGCGAAAAGATATAAAAAAACATAATTAAATCCTTTTAATAATGTAATACATCGGAATGTCCGCAGGTCTTCCGATTGTTTTTATTCCCCCAAGTATAGACATAATCAAGTAAATCCTGTTATCCTGTCTGCTCAAATCTGCGGAGATTCCTACATTCCGAAGAGCTTCGCACATTCGGAAGTTTCCACATTTTACAAAAATGTGTTACATTTTCCTTTTCACATAAAGAAATCCATAAAAAGCAAGGATCACAAAACCGATAAAGAAGAAAAGTCCTTTGAACTCTCCCGTGGCTTTGAAAAGATTTAAGAAAACATCAATGATAAAATATAACTGTGCGATAATGATCCCAATAGCAATCAGCCATAACAAATATACAGATGTTCTATTCTCAATCTTATCGAGAGTTGCCTTCTTCAGCGGATATCTGGAGAAGATCATTTTGCAGACAACATAACCACCGCCAATCAAGAGAATGGTTTCAAACATTTTTGCTCCTTTAACAACTTTTCTGTCATTGCGAGGTTTACCAGCCTTTGGCTGGTTTCTCTCAAAGGAATTCTTCCGAAGCAATCCCGTCTATTGCGGATAAATCTTCAAATCTAACCTGATGATAAAAAAAATTGCTTCGTTAGTAACATCAACTAGAAAATCTCGCAATGGCAGTTTACATATCTGGAATCAACCTCTTACTCAAAACCACGACCGGATCATCTTGATAGCCGACTGCTTTATAAAATTCAATAACTCCCTGGTTGGTCTTTCTAACCATTAAATTAATTTTCGGACATCCGATTTCGATCAGTTTCTGTTCTGCATACTCCACGATCTG
>DRTC01000032.1 GCA_011372345.1 Candidatus Cloacimonadota bacterium | reverse complement strand
GATTTATGATGAGGAAATCGATCTCATTGAAAAAAATCTTCCGCAGCCAATTTAAGGAATCGATACGGACAAATAGTTTTTCATATTTTTGGATTTTTTTTGAACCGATTTTATTAAGAACATTTCTCTTTTTTTGTTCAGGAAAATGCGTTTTAAGTTTTTTCCCATCCAAACTGAATTTATTCCTGAATTTCCTTTCTGCTAAACCAACCAGGAAAACCTTATCACCATTCCGGAAATCATTATCAGATTCAATCGTAACCTTTTCTCTAATATCGACTTGTCCCTTGTCCCTTGCTCCCTGCTCCCTCTTAAATTCTTTGATTTTGATCGATTTGGAATCCATCCCGTCTTTTGGAAGGATCCTGATCCGATTTCCAATCCTTAACGAATGAAGAGTTTTGAAGGAGAATTCTTTTTCCGAACGAGAAACAATGTCTCCGATATAAATCCCTGTATAAGGATTTTCTGTGATTGCATTAGAGATATTCTTCCCGATAAAATAAGAAGTTTTTTCTCTGCCAAAATCATATTTCAGGATTTCTTTCGCTTCCTCGATTTTATTTGGAAAATCAATTGCTAAGCGGTAAGCACGAGCCACATTATACACATATTCCGCAGATTTCATTCGACCTTCGATCTTTAGTGATCTTATTTTCAATTTCATAATTTCCGGGATAAGATCGATATTTTGTAAATCTTTCAAACTGAAGAAATAATCCGCAGTATCAGAGGTTTCATAGATTCTGCGACAAGGCTGCTTACATTGTCCGCGATTTGCACTTTTTCCACCCAGAAAACTGCTGAATAAACACATCCCGGAAAATGAATAACAGAGAGCACCGTGAGCAAATATTTCCAGTTCGATTTTGGATTTCCTGCTTATCTCTTTTAATTCCGAGAGAGTTAGTTCACGAGCCAGGATAACTCTTTCAAATCCTTTATCTAAAAGGAATTCCGTTCCAATTGAATTGTGAGTTTTCATTTGGGTGCTGGCATGGATCTTCAATTTTGGAAAGAATTTCTTTATTAAATAATAAACTCCCCAATCCTGAATGATGATCGCTGAAATAGCTGTTTGAGAAAGGAGATAAAGAGTATCGAGCAGTTCCGGAAGTTCCTGGTTTTTGATAAGAGTATTCAGGGTTAAATGGACATTTATCTTATTTTTTTCAGATTCTTTGAGGAGAGATTGTAATTGATTGATGGTAAAATTCTTTGCCCGATCGCGAGCATTGAATTTCCTCAATCCAAGATATATTGCGTCTGCTCCGCCTTCGAGAGCAGCGTAGAAAGATTCTGTGTTTCCAACGGGAAGGAGAAGTTCAGGTTTCATTTAATGATAAATGAATTTCTTTAAAATTTTATAGAAATTTTCATGAGTTCCAATCAAATACAAAGATAAAATATCATCATAAATTAGATAAGAGATAAGATACAATTGCTGATTAAACTTAAAGTTGTGAATACGATAATTTTTTAAATCCCCTTTCTTTAATATACTAATTTCAGGATTTTTTATAATTATATTAATTTGCTTATCAATTTCTAATTGTAATTTTGGATTAGATTTTTTT
>DRTC01000031.1 GCA_011372345.1 Candidatus Cloacimonadota bacterium | reverse complement strand
TTATAAAGCTGGTGATAAAGTGGAAGTCAGCTTGGAAAACGGAACTGTAAAAGTGAATGAAACAGAATTCAAATTCGCTCCACTCCCCAAAGAATTAATGGCAATTTTTCAAGCAAAAGGTTTAGTGAATTGGATTAAGGAAAATTAATAGCTCACGGATTTACACGGATTAAACAGATAAAGTCATTAGGGGAAATTAATTTTATAAAAGAAATAACAGGAATTAAATAATGAGAAATGGAAAGATTATCTTTTTAAATGGAACATCGAGTTCAGGAAAAACATCTATTGCAAAGGAATTACAGAAGATTTTAGAAGAACCGTATCTTCTTGTTTCTGTTGATAACTTCATCTCTATGTTGCCACAAAAATATTTGAACGGTGAAGATTCCAAAACTTTGGGAAAGGCAGTTCTAAATATAATTCCCGGAATGCATCATTCGATTTCTGCTTTAGCTTTATCCGGAAATAATATAATAGTCGATCATGTTCTTGAAAAAGAGGAATGGTTGAAAGAATGTGTTAATGTTCTGTCTGATTTTCAAGTTTTTTTTGTAGGAGTTCGTTGTCCTCTGGAAGAACTTGAGCTAAGAGAACGCAATCGAGGAAATAGAAAAAAAGGAATGGCGCGTTTCCAATATGATCTTGTACATTCTCATAATATCTATGATATTGAAGTAGATACTTCCAAATATAAACCTCTTGAATGTGCCAGGCAAATTAAAGATGTTTTAAAAGAAAAATATGCTTGTAAAGCTTTTAAGGTACTTGAGAATAAATTGATTTGATTGCTTACGGATTTACCCTATTAGATAGTTGACTTGCATTGAAGCATAAGTTATAAAATTCCATTTATCTAACTAACGGGGTGAACACTGATTGAACGGATAAGATTGTTTAATGTAATTTGTTAATTTCAAAAAAACTTCATAAATTTCACAAACTTGTGAAGTTTTTTTATAAATCTATGTTTTTCAAATAATAATCGATAACTTCCAGAAAATTCACTTCTCCGATTACTTGATGCTGTTTATCAACAACTGGTAATTCATTCACTTTTTCACGGATCATAATCCTGATCATTTCCAAAAGCAGAGTATCTTCAAAAACATAACTGGGATTTGTTGTCATAATATCCTTAACTGTTTTTGCAGAAGAATACAACATAAATGAACTTATTTGCAGGTTTTCTCTTTCCTGCAGCAACGAAGTAGCCGGGAACATATACTGGATCGTATTATTGAGTCTCACCGATCCTATGAGTTTGTTTTTTTTATTAACAACATAAACATGTCTGGAACGAGTATCTTTGATTATCTCTCTGAGCAAATCTATTAAAGAACTGTTTTCATCTATCACAGACGGATTTTCGATGATCAACTGGTCTATATCTCTTACTTTTACTTTTGCTAATCTATCTTCCGGCATAATTACTCCTTATTTATTCGATTTCTCCCGCCTTTTTTAAGGCGATTTTTGTCAGGATCGGTCCGATTATTTCAAAGAAAATACAGGTTGCTGTAACAGTAGTCAGAACCATTGTTCCCAGTTTATCACCGGAAGTTACATTCTGACCGTTCACAACTTCGATAACTTTTCCCAAACCTTTGAATTCGTGTTTGACGATAAGCGACAAACCGATCGCAACTCCTGCTTGCGATAAGATTCCCATTCCCACATAATTCCTGATCTTCCTTTCTGCTTTGCCGAAAATCGCTCCGATTCTCGATCCGATCACGAGTCCGCCAGTTCTCGTTAGGATATAAATTATTCCCAATAAACCTAAAGAAGGAAGAGCAGCAAGATGAAGATTCGAACCAGCGAGAGTAAAGAATAAAATGAATAGAACAGGCATTATCATCGGTAATCTGTCCTGAATTTTCTGGGCTAACGAATGAGGTTGAGTATTGACAATGATCATCCCGACAACCATATTAGTGAGAATGATCGAGAGATGAAACAGCGAACACAACCCGCTGGTGAAAAAGACAAATCCGAAAACAAGGATAAGAACATCATCGGCATTTTTCAGTTTCCGGGCAAGAAATGAAAAAACAGCAGCAATGATTCCACCGAATAAAATGCTTAATCCGATTTCTTTCATCGGTTCTATGATCATCAGAAAAATACTTTCGGAAACTTCTCCTGTTTCGTTCAGAAAGATGATTCTGGCAAAAGCAGCAGCAAATCCGAAAATGATAATTCCCAAACCGTCATCAAAACCTACGACCGCATAAAGTGCTTTTGTCAAACTTCCTTTTGCTTTGAATTCCTGAATGATCGCAACCGTTCCCGCAGGTGCACTTGCCGGAGCGATCGCTCCGAAAACCAGAGCCAGAGGCAAATTGTGAGTAAGAAAAAATAATCCTGCGAAAACCAGTACAAATGCTCCGAACGACTCAAAAAGAATGATGTAGATTATCCCGACTCCCAGTTTTTTCAGAGAGATCAGATTCAGTTCCAGACCGATACTTAAGGCAACAAAACTTAAAGCGATTTCCGTCAGGAAAGAGAGTTTTTCCTGTAAATGATCCGTCAGAAAATTCAATAACGAAGGACCTAAAATTACTCCAAAAACCATAAATCCGATGATCGACGGCAATTTGATGTATTTCATCGAGCGTCCGAAATAGAAAGAAAATATAATGAGAGTTCCCAGCAACAACAGAATCGGAAATGAAAATGTGGTTTGTTCCATTAAAAACTCCGTCAAATATCGATCGAACCGTTCAAATAAACTATATTCTGCATTAACACCATCATTCCTGTTTTGTCTTCCAGAGAATCGATCAGGAGATTTATCTTTCTTAAAACATCATTAGTGAGAGATTTTTCGATCGTGGCAATTATCAACCGGTGAAAACCTTTTTTCTTTTCATTCCAGAAACTCGAGAATAACGGAAGAGCGTGCAAATATTTTCCGGCATTATTGGCTTCCAGAACAGAAATATTCGTTTCACTCACTTCCGTTAAAATACTCAAAACATCTTCAAATTTATCTTCGGATTGAACAAAAATATGAAGAATATTAAAATCTTTTTTTGCTTTATCCACTTGCTTTTCGGAAGTATAACGCAGGAAACTTTCCCGCACAACCATCGCATTATTTCCTACCAGAATTTCCGTGACCGCCTCCGGAATACGCAAAACTCCCGAAATGGAAGATAAATAACGGATATGCATTTTCCGTTTTTCGGACGGAGCAATGATAAAAACGAAAAGGCGAGTTTTTTTCCGATCGAGAGAATCAAAATCTATTCCGTC
>DRTC01000030.1 GCA_011372345.1 Candidatus Cloacimonadota bacterium | reverse complement strand
TTTGAAAAATTTTAAATTCTTCGAGAGAAAAACAAGGATCCCGAAAGCTTTCGGGAAGAATGACAAAGAAAATCGGGAATAAACATAAATGAATTTATTAATTTCAATAATTTCAGCTTATTTATTGGGAAGCATTCCAACCAGCTATTTAATGGGAAAAATGCTCAAAGGGATTGATATCCGTAAATTCGGAAGCGGGAATGTCGGAGCCACAAATGCTTTGCGAGTTCTGGGAACGAAAATCGGGATCATTACTTTGGTCATCGATATTTTGAAAGGATTTTTTGCGGTTTTGATCGGAAAAATTCTTATTCCCGAATTCTCGGATTTAATTCTGATAATTATTGGAATAGCTGCCATTATCGGACACATTTTCACGATCTTCCTGAAATTTAAAGGAGGAAAAGGAGTAGCAACATCTGCCGGAGTTTTCATTGCCTTGACTCCAATTCCATTAGTTATTGCCTTATTCGTTTTTATCATAACTGTCTGGATTTCTAAATATGTTTCTCTCGGCTCGATCCTGGCATCATTAACTTTATTTATGGTAGAATTGATAATAAATTTGAACAATTCCTTTATCGAAATTGAAAAACTGGTAATGGTTTTTGTTATTGCTTCGTTCATTATTATTAAACATAAATCTAACCTGCAAAGACTTTTATCAGGAACAGAAAATAAAATAAGTTTTAAAAAGAAAATGTAACACAATCGTTACCAATCCCCCGATTGGTAATGTAATTTTTCTTGAAATCCTGTTTCGATTTTTATTTTTTTTAGAATACACGGTTCATATCGATGATAGACAAAACCGGAGTTTTGTAAAAAAAGTGTATTCCCAATCAGGGGATTGGGAATAATTAACATTGAGTTTTATATTGTTAATTATATCTTGTTCTTTTTGTGTCTTTTGTGCCTTTTTGTGGCTATAAAAACTTGAGGAATTATGTGTGGAATAATCGGAATATTTGATCATGAAAACGCAGCCAACATGGCGACTTTAGGTCTGTTTGCGGAACAGCATCGCGGACAGGAAAGTTGCGGCATGGCTGTTAATGACGGCAAAACGATCAGGTTGCGAAAAAAAATGGGTTTGGTGAAAGATGTTTTCACTCCCGACAAATTGCAGAATCTGAAAGGAAATATCGCGATCGGTCATGTTCGATATCCTACTCGGGGAGCTTCATCTGTTTATAATTCCCAACCGCATATTGTGGAGACACTTTCAGGTCCCTCTTATGCATTAACGAGTAACGGTGATATCATTAACTACAAAGAAATCCGTCAGGAACTGGAAGCAAAAGGAGTTTATTTTGTCAGTACAAATGACGGTGAATTGATCCTTAAATATATTGTTTATTATGTTGAAAAGGAAGGTTTTTCCATTGTAGAAGCGATCAAGCTTATGATGAAAAATATCAGAGGGGCTTTTTCAACTGTATTGGCAACGAAAAAAGAACTTTATCTGTTCCGTGATCCTTATGCTTTTCGTCCGATGAGTTACGGCAAAACCAGAGAAGGTTCGATCGTTGTTGCGTCGGAAAGCAGTGCTCTCGATATTTTGTATATGGAATGGCAGAAGGAAGTCGAACCGGCTGAAATTATTATCGTAAATAAAAATGGGATCGAATCAATAAAAAATGATCGGAACAAGTTCCGAACTACGGTAACTGAAAAACATTGTATTTTTGAGCATATTTATTTTTCCAGACCGGATAGTTTTATTTTTGGAGAAAATGTTTATAAAGTTAGACAAAAGATTGGAAACATTCTGGCGGAAGATGATAAAATAAATCCTGACATTGTTGTTCCTGTACCGGATTCATCGAATTTCATTGCTCTCGGTTATGCGAGACAGAAGGATATTCCCTATGAAATGGGATTGATCAGGAATCATTATGTGGGACGAACTTTTATCAAACCGGAACAAACGATTCGGGATGAAAGTGTTTACCAGAAATTCAATCCTTTACCGAATTTTTTTAATGGGAAAAGCGTTGCTCTCGTCGATGATTCGATCGTGCGTGGAACAACTCTGAAAAAAATCGTGAAATTGATCAGGAATGCCGGAGTAAAAGAAATTCATCTGCGGATCGGTTCTCCTCCGGTTAAATTTTCCTGTTTTTATGGGATAGATACTCCCACCAGGCAGGAATTAATTGCTAATAACAAAACAATTGAAGATATTAGAAATTTCATCGGAGCAGATTCTTTGAAATACCTGACCATCGAACAATTGAGAAAAACAGTGCAGGAACCTGAAAACTTCTGTTATGCCTGTTTTGAAGGGAATTATCCGGTGAAATGAAAAATATAATATTCAGTCTTATGATCATCCTGATCATAATTTCGAGTTTCGGTTGCTCATCAACGAAAACCTATAAAAGAAAAGCTGAGCAATCCTCTCTAACACCATTGATTCCAACTGAAATTTATTCCGAAACAGAATTCGGAAAAACACCTAAAGATTTCAAATACACCGAACCACCGGTAATCGAAAGACAATTTCCGCCCGAATATCCGGAAGAAGCAAAAGCAAAAGGTTGGGAAGGAAAAGTCCTGCTTAATGTTGAAATCCTCGATAATGGTCAGATTGGAATGATCGAAATTATTGAATCTTCAGGTTATCCGATCCTCGATGAAAGTGCTGTTAAAGCTGCGAAGACCTGGAAACTCTCTCCGGCAAAAAATGGTAATGAAACAGTTGGTGTCTGGGTGGAATTTCCGATTGAGTTTAAGATTGACTAAGTAGTATCTGAACGAAAACTATCAAAATTGGAGAAAGCTTGAATTAAGTTTGCTTTAGCTGACTTGATTTAAGTTTTCTAACTTGCTTATGTCAGTAAACTTAACTCAAGACCTACGGCTTAAG
>DRTC01000029.1 GCA_011372345.1 Candidatus Cloacimonadota bacterium | reverse complement strand
TAGTAAAAAATAATAAAATGTTGTAGTTTAAGATCTCGGTGGTTGAACTTTTGATATTTCTATTTTGGAAGTAGCGGAAGGTGTGGTGGAAGTTCTTTCTACCAACGGTGATACGCATCTCGGTGGAGATGATTTTGATAAGAAGATCATGGATTGGATTTTATCCGAATTCAAAAAAGCGGAAGGAATCGATATTTCGCATGATGCCATGGCAATGCAGAGAATCAAAGAGGCAGCGGAAAAAGCCAAAATCGAACTTTCCGGAACGCAAACAACGAACATCAATTTACCATTCATCACAGCAGATGCGTCAGGTCCGAAACATCTGAACCTCGATCTTTCTCTGGCAGTGTTCAACCAGATGACTGCTGATTTAGTCGCTCGTTCGATCGAGCCATGTAAACTCGCTTTGAAAGATGCGAAACTTGCCGCAAATGATATCGATGAAATCCTGCTGGTTGGCGGCAGCACTCGTATTCCGGCTGTTGTAGAAGCAGTTGAAAAATTCTTCGGCAAGAAAGCGAATAAGAGTGTTAATCCTGATGAAGTTGTAGCAGTTGGTGCTGCAATACAGGGTGGAATTCTTTCCGGTGATGAAAACCTGAACGACATCCTGCTTCTGGATGTTACTCCTCTTTCACTCGGCATCGAAACTCTAGGCGGAGTTATGACTTCTCTTATCGAGAGAAACACGACTATTCCAACTAAAAAAAGCCAGATTTTCTCAACTGCAGCAGATAATCAAACTGCAGTTTCTATCGTTGTTCTGCAGGGAGAACGCTCTATGGCTGCTGATAATAGAACTCTCGGGAAATTTGACTTGGTCGGAATTCCACCAGCACCGCGCGGAATACCGCAAATCGAAGTTACTTTCGACATCGATGCGAACGGAATTCTGCATGTTCATGCCAAAGACAAAGGAACCGGCAAAGAACAATCCATCAAGATCGAAAGAACCGGTTCGTTGAGTGAGGAAGAGATCGACAGAATGGTCAAAGATGCGGAAGCACATGCAGATGAGGATAAAAAACAGAAAGAATTGATCACGGCTCGCAATGAAGTCGATACACTCATCTTCACAACCGAAAAAAGTTTGGGAGAACACGGCGACAAGCTTCCTCCTGAAGAAAAGCAGAAAGTCGAAGAAGCGATCAAAGAAGCAAAAGAGAAACTGGAAAAAGCAACTTCCAAAGAAGAATACGAAGCGATTCGCGATGATCTCGGTAAGAAAGCTCAGAAACTGGGTGAGATCATTTATGCGGAAATGCAGAAACAACAAGCTGCTCAAGGCGGACCGGACATGAAAGATGCCGGATTCGATCCGAGTCAAATGGGAGGACAGCAGCAGCAACAGCAGGCTCATCCTAAAGACGAACCTAAAAAAGACGGACCTGTCGATGCTGACTTTGAAGTTGTGGATGAAGATAAATAAATAAAAACTTCACACATCTCAAAGATTTGCGAAGTTGTGGTTAATTGGTTGAAATAGTTAATTAGAGTTCATCCGTAAAGCCGGAAACCTTGCGAAAGGACATAGTCCTTCGCAATGGTTGAACCTAAAACACCGACCATTACGGAGGTTTCGTTCCTCAACCATCCGTAAGGTCTCACAAAATGCTATTTACGGATAGACTCTAATTGGGATAAGATTGAACTCGACTCCATCTGTCTTTGGACGGATGGAGTCGAGAACAATCAGAAAACTATAAATAACAATAGTCTTTCATTCTGAACTCCATTACAGATAAATCTGTTATGAAGTTCAGTCTGAAATCATAGAAGGTTTAATGGCAAAACGAGATTATTACGAAGTTCTGGGAGTTCAGAAAAATGCTTCCGATTCAGAGATAAAGAAGGCATATCGCAAGTTGGCGATGAAGTTTCATCCCGACAAAAATAAAGACAACAAAGAAGCAGAAGAAAAATTCAAGGAAGCATCCGAAGCCTATGAAGTTCTTTCTGATAAAGATAAACGATCCAGATATGACCAGTTCGGTCATGCCGGATTGGAAGGAGCATTCGGTAGCGGCGGATTCAGTTGGAGCGACTTTACTCATGCTTCGGATTTTGAAGATATCTTCAGCGGATTCGGTGGTTTGGGAAGCATTTTCGAGAGTTTTTTCGGAGGAAGTGGTTTCGGAGGAAGAAGAAGTTCCAGGAGAAGTAATCGCGGGGAAGATTTGCAGATATCACTTTCTCTAACTTTAGAAGAAATTGCCAAAGGGATCGATAAAAAGATCAAGATCAATGTCAAAGAAAATTGTGATAAATGTAACGGTACCGGTTCTGCTGACGGAAAAGTTCAATCCTGTTCGCAATGTCACGGTTCCGGTCAAGTTATGCAGACAACTCGCTCTTTGTTCGGACAAATGCAGACTGTCGTAACCTGTCCATCTTGTCATGGTGAAGGAAAGATCATCAAAAACAGATGTCCGAAATGTAATGGTGACGGTAGAGCAACACACGCAAAGACGATCAATGTTCATATTCCGGCAGGTGTATCGGAAGGGCAATATATTCGTCTGCGAGGTGAAGGAAACAGCGGAAAAAGAAATGGACCGAAAGGTGATATTCTCGTTCTTATCCATGAAAAAGAACACAAGATCTTTGAGCGAAACGATGCAGACCTGGTTTGCGAATTCCCGATCAGTTTTTCACAGGCAGCTCTCGGTTCGGAAATCCATTGTCCGACTCTTTCCGGGAAAGTTAAAATGAAAATTCCGGCTGGAACGCAGTCCGGAAAAGTGTTCCGTTTACGCTCACAAGGTCTGCCGCATGTAAATAGCACTTATCACGGTGATCTTTATGTGAAAGTTATTGTCATCACACCCACGAGATTGAATTTCCAGGAAAAGGAATTGTTCCAGAAACTGGCAGCTTTTGATTCCGAAAAGAAACTCCAACCCGGGAAAAGTTTTTTTAGTAAATTGAAGGAGTTTTTTGTGTAATTCAACTTGCCAAGTTGATTTTCACAAAATTTCCGAATCCTCATATCTAATTTCTAAAAAAAATCTCAAAACCCAAAGAATAAATATTAAATAAATTTCAATATCCCAAAATAAGTAAATTCCAAACGATTGAACCGCTCCATACTTGAGCGGTTTTTTATTTTGGGAATAGAATTGTTGACAGTTATGTTTTCTAAAAAAAATTTCCAATCAATGAATGAAAAGGATGTTGAATGCCCAAAAAGGAAGCAGAGCAGAAATTAGTGGATGCCAATAAAGAACTTATCAAAATCTATGAACAGAAGATAAAGAATAAAATCGATGAGATTTGGGGAAAATAGCAGAAATATTAGCCCATGATTTTAATCGTGGGAATCGGAAATAATATTGATTTGGTTTCATTCCCACGAATAAATTCGTGGGTTAATTTCAGGAGAATAAAAATGTCTCATTCATATTATAATATCTGGATTCATTGTATATTTTCAACGAAAAATCGACATCCATTGATCCAACCAGATTTTGAACACCAATTATATGAAAGAATCAAAAAGAATGCAGAGGAATTAGGATGTTATCCGATTTATATAAACGGTACAGAAAACCATATCCATTTATTGTTCCTGCAAAATCCTAAAAAGAATTTAACTGAAATTATCAAACAAATAAAAGGTGAAACATCATATTGGTTAAATCAGGAACATAGAACGATTAAATTCGGCTGGCAGGTCGGATTTGCGGCATTTTCGGTGAGTGAATCACAATTGGAGATTGTGAAAAAATATATCAGAAATCAAAAAGAACATTACAAAAAACAGTCCTTTGATCAAGAATGAAAAAGATTTTAAAAATTACATCATTATGAAGATCAATAAATTATAGATGTTAGCCCTCGATTTTAATCGTGGGAATCGGAAATAATATTGATTTGGTTTCATTCCCACGAATAAATTCGTGGGCTAATTTCAGGAGGTAAAAATGCCCTGTTTCTATACACCCAACCTGAAAAAAGAAAATAAAAAGATCACTATTATCGGTGATGAATTCCATCACCTGAAAAATGTTTTCCGCAAAAATATCGGAGAAAAAATCCTGCTGACAAACGGAAATGGTCTTCTGGCAAATGCAGAGATTAAAAATATCTCCAAAAAAGAGATTTCAGTCTTCATTTTGAAGATCAAGGAAGAAAAAATCTCCGAACCGAAAA
Source organism: Candidatus Cloacimonadota bacterium (assembly GCA_011372345.1). Classification (NCBI taxonomy): domain Bacteria; kingdom Pseudomonadati; phylum Candidatus Cloacimonadota; species Candidatus Cloacimonadota bacterium. The sequence continues at coordinate 6,549 of DRTC01000029.1, read as the reverse complement.
TCGCAGTTGCCTTTGCTCTGCTGAAAAACAAACACGACAACCTGATAGTTGAAAAACTGACCGAACTCGGAGTTAAGGATTTTTTCCCGATTTTTACCGAAAGGACTGTTCGGAAACTATCCAAAAATACGGTAGAAAAGTTTGAGAAAGCAGCAATTTCCGCGATCAAACAATGCGATAATGCATTCCTGCCAAAAATTCACAAAACGCAAACTTTGGAAATTTTAATAAACTCGGATTTAGAGTTTCAACCAATTCTTGCACTGGAACTTGGAAAACATCAAACCATTTCGCAAATCGCAGAAGATATTCAAAAACCTCTTTGCATCATCATCGGACCGGAAGGCGGATTCAGTAATAACGAAATCGAGATTTTTAGACAAAAAGAAATTCCATCTTTCAGTTTGGGAAATCATATTTTACGAGCGGAAACAGCAGCGATTGCATCCGTTTCTCAGCTGTTGGAATATTATTTAAAAGAAAATTCGGAGTATTATTGAGGTTTGTCAGTCTTAGCGTAGTCGAAAACTAGCAACTTAATAAATGTAAAAGAAAATCCTTCGACTACGCTCAGGATGATATTGAAAAATATGAAATACAAAATCCTGAAAAACAAAAAAAAGATTCAGAATTTTCTACAGAAGGACATTTATCTTCATCTTTACAGCATCGGTGATCTTGATGATTTTTTCTGGAAGAATTCGACCTATTTCGGATTGATATCAAACGACAAGATCAAAGCAATTATCCTTCTTTACAAAGGATTACAAATTCCAACAATTCTTGCTTTAGACCAGAACATTGAACATTTGTGGGAATTATTCAAACAAATCAAACATCTCCTGCCAAATAGATTTTATGCTCATTTCAGCGTTGGATTAGAAAAAAATGTGAATGAATTTTTCCATCTTGAATCTCATGGAAAACATTACAAAATGGCTTTGAAAAATCCCGTAAAACTGGAGAAATTCGATTGTTCGCAAACAATTTCTTTATCAAATCAAAATCGTGATGAAATCCAAAACTTTTACAAAACGAGTTATCCGGAAAACTGGTTCGATCCTAAAATGCTGGAAACAGGACAATATTTCGGAATAAAAGTTAAAAACAGACTCGTGAGTATTGCCGGAATTCATGTTTATTCCAAAAAATATAAAGTTGCAGCCTTGGGAAATATTACTACTCATCCTGATTTTCGGGGAAAAGGTCTTGGAAAAATCGTTACTGCGAAATTGTGCCAAAACCTTCTTAAAACCGTTGATCATATCGGATTAAATGTCGCATCAGATAATTACCCGGCAATTTCGGTTTACAAAAAACTCGGTTTCGAAATTGTCAGTTCTTATGAGGAATTTATGGTGATGTAACTCCTTGCTTTGCATTGAGACTATCACAAACCGGAGGTTTGTGTTACATGAAAAAAATCGAAAAAATCATTTCGAAAGCGATTATCGGAACTGATTTTGAAAACAAAACTTTCATCGTTGGCGGTTATGTACGCGATAAAGTTATGGGAATTCAAAGTCAGGATATGGATATTGTGGTCGAACTCGATAATGGAGGAAAAAAATTGGCTGATTTCCTTTTTCGAAAAAGACTATCTTCCAGACCGGTTATTTTCGAGAATTTCGGAACTGCTTTCGTCATGATCGAAAATCATAAAATCGAATTCGTGATGACGCGCAAAGAATCTTACCGTGACAAAAATCGTAAACCGGATGTTGCCGTTGGAACTCTCAAGGAAGACATTTTCCGTCGGGATTTCACCATAAATTCTCTTATAATGAACATTATTTCGGGAGAGATAAAAGATATAACCGGTAAAGGAATTTCCGATATAAAAAAGAAGATCATCCGCTCGACTTCCAACCCGGGAATCATTTTTGGTGAAGATCCTTTACGAATGCTGAGAGCGATCAGGTTTTCCATTAAGTTAGGCTTTGAAATTGAACCTGAAACTGCTAAAGGAATCCTTGAAAATGCAAAGCAATTAAGACACATTTCCTGGGAACGACGACGGGATGAAATAGTCAAAATGCTCGAATCAGATAAACCAGCCCAAGCAATCAATTTACTTGATGAATACAATCTGCTGAAAAATCTCATTCCTGAATTGGATAAACTGAAAGGTCTCGAGCAGGGAAAATGTCATGATCTCGATGCTTTTAAGCACACCTTGAAAGTTTTGGAATTAACCAAACCAAATCTGGAATTGCGACTGGCAGCACTTTTACACGATATTGGAAAAGTAGAGACTATTTCAGAAAATGGGAATGGAATTCATTCTGATGAGCATGAAAAAATTAGTGCGGAAATTTCCCGAAAAATCCTGAAAAGATTGCGATTTCCCATAAATCAAATCAAAAGGATTTCTTATCTTATTCAAAATCACATGCTTTTGAAAAATGCAGGTAAAAACGGTGAGAAAATTTCCGCTAAAGAACTGCGGAAATTGATCTTTGAAGCAGGAGAAAATCTGGATTTGCTTTTAGAATTGATCCATGCTGATAATCAAGTTCATACAAAAGATTATATCAGACAAGAACAAATCCCGGGAATCAGGAAAAAGATCGAACTTTTAAAAAAAGACTTTTCCAAAAAAGAAATGCCTGTTTCAGGAAAAGATGTGATGGCTTTTTTCAGACTGAAAGAAGGAACAAAAATCGGAGAATTGCTGGAAAAAGCGAAAGATATCTGGTTTGAACATCCTGAATGGGGAAAAGAGAAAATATTAGAAAAAATGAAGTAACTCAAACAATCCTGTTTGAGAAAAGAGAATCAGCACAATCAGGATTGATTGTGATACAGTAGCTCAAACAATCCTGTTTCTCTAAAAAAATTGTCTCGGAACAAGTTCCGAACTACAAAAATAAAATGAAAACTTGTGAACAATGCGGAAATGAATTTGAACAATCAGAAAAAATTTGTCCGTTTTGCGGTGCTTTCAGTAAACCGATTGTTAATATTTCTGATAGAAGTGTAAAGCTGAAGACTTTCAATCTGAAACTCGACATGCCAACTGTTGAGCAGGCAATCACTTCTTTGAAGTCCGAGATCTGGAAAGCAAAAAGAGAAAAAGTCAAACTTTTGAAGATCATTCACGGATATGGTTCCAGCGGAACCGGAGGAGAGATCAGACAAGCAATCCATAAACTCCTGCCCAATCTGGTCTGGTATAAGCAAATCGCTTTTTTCATTCCGGGAGAAGAATTTTCTCGGGAATTTGAAAATGGAAAAAAACTGTTGGATCGTTTTCCGAAAATGAAAAAAGATTCAGATTATAACCGGAAAAACAAAGGAATTACGATTATTGTTTTGTAGGATCAGATTGGACTTCATCTCCGGCAATTGACGGAAGATGGAGTTCAGGATTGATACAATTTATATTTATTCTCAACTCCACGCTTTGCTTTGAAGTCGAGTCCAAAAATCTAATCTTTGCGAAAATCCTTACATGAGAAGTTTCAAGAAGATAATTTCTGCAAAGTGCGATCATTTACTCAATCAATAAAAATCGCAGCTTCTTTCCATCGTGCTTTATGGTTGAAAAGCTTTTTTGGCAGACTCAAGTGATACGGATTGTTTTTCATGATACTAATTCTTTTCCGGATTTGCTGATATGTATAGTGCTCATTTGTTGATTGAGATTCGATCAGGTAAAGACGATTCAATAAAGCGAGGGCTTCTCTAGCATTATATCCCGCACGAGCAGTATAGAGCAAACCGAGATGATCGGCTTCCTCTTCGTATTGCTCCAATCTTCCATTAAAAATAGTATCATAGAACTGCACAGCCAGATCTTCCATTTCAGCTTCCACATCACCGATTTCCTCATCAAAACCTCCTCCGATCTCATCCATTTCCTTCTCCATATCCATAAAAGCATCATCAGCCATGACCTGCTGTTTTCTCTCTTCCAGTTCGAGCATCCCGTGATGACGGGCAACATGGGCAATTTCATGAGCCAGGACAAAAGCGAGTTCTGCTTCCGAATCGATCTGCTTCAACATTCCTTTGGTAATAAAAATTATTCCACCCGGACAGGCATAAGCATTGACTTTGTTAGTATCTAGAATAAAGAACTTAAAACCGATATCATAAGCATCTGTCGATTCCACGATGATATTTCCTACAAAATTGATGTAATCCTGAATATTCCTGTTCCGGTAAAGTCCGATAGATGCTATTTTGGAAGCAATTCCAATTCCTATTCCTTCTTCTGAAAACGAAAAATATTCCTTCCCCGAATAGTCAGGAAGATGAATCTTCTTCCTATTTTTCTTCAGATTGAATCCTTTATATGTTTTCTTTCTGAATTTTTCATATTCTTTTTGACTGAAACTGTATTTTTCCAGAATTTCCGAAAAAGACAGATCACCGTCAAATTTTCTGGAAAATCTTTCAGCAAAACCTTTCACACCTGCTGACATTCCATGTTGGGAAATCTGCAAAGATACAGGCTTTGTTGCCATTCTGGAAAAAAAATCTTCCTGACCTTTATTTTCTTTAGTAACTTTTTGGGAAACAAAACCCATATTATCAGCATAAGTTATCTCAAACCAGCCGTCTTCTTCATCGAGTATAGTAAAAATATCACCTTTCCGCATTTCTGATATTATCTCAAAAAAAGAAGCAGGTCCTTTCCTGACAATTGCTCTATCCCTTTTGACTTCAGCTTCTATCTTTCCCTTGGCAGACAGGGAAGTAAAACAAATTATTATAATGATCATTATAAGAAATTTCTTCATTTAACCTCCATCGTATAAATACCATCCCACTTTTCAGGTGGAGTTTTTATTAAGGATTTACAGCGGTCAAGCATTTCTTTTGCCGGAGAATCATTAAAGTCTTTAATTAATTTTCGGAAAATCTGCTCTGCTTGTTTAAAATCACCTTTCCTGTATATTTTTAATGCTCTTTCATAATCTTTGATACGAACTGTCTTTTTTTCGTCAATCATGCTTATTAATTCATAAATTCGGGTGGGTTCCTTCTTTCCTTTCACTCTTAAAAAATCCAATTCCCGGCATCGAAATTCTTCTTTCACAAGCTGATATGTTGCTTCACTGATAATCACCCAGGTTCCAAAAATCTTGTTAACTCCTTCTAATCTTGAAGAAAGATTTACAGTATCACCGATCGCAGTGTAATCCATCCTTTTGTCGGATCCGATATTTCCGGCAACCAGCGATCCGGAATGTATGCCAATCCGTGTATGAAGATGGAAATTTTCAGGGATCGATAAAGAATCTTTATCAAAACTTTCACATAATTTCCGATGTTCAATCGCCATTTTACAGGCAAGTTTCGCATGGTCTTCCCGTGCTATCGGTACTCCGAATAAAGCCATAATTCCATCACCAGTATATTTATCGAGAAGTCCGTGATTTTCCAAAACCAGTCCGGTGATCTTATTCAGATAAATATTCAGATCCGTAATCAGTTCTTTGGGAGTTTTTGTTTCGGAAAAAGCCGTGAAATTAGCAATATCGGTAAATAGAACTGTTGCCTGAATTTCCTCACCTCCCATTTCAATCTGGGTTGGATGCTCCACTAATTTTTCGATCACATCCGGATGAAGATAGCGGGAAAAAATCCTGCGGATCTCCCGTTTTGATTTTCCTTCAATAAGATAACTGATGACAATGATAGTTAAATAAGCAAGCAGAAATCCAGTAAAAAGAAAAACAAAGTTTAAGACGATCCTCGCCTGCTTCCATAAAAAATAATTTGTCAGGATCATGATTATCAATAAGAGAAAAATAAGCAGATGACTTCGTTTATCAGTGAAATGTGAAACCGCAAAAAGAATGATAAAAATTATCAGAAAGTTAAGAATAAACTCGATCCAGAATGCAGCAAAATGTACAAAATCTTTGTTTACCAGATTGCTCAAGACCGTTGCCCATATTTCCATACCTGGAAGGATTTTTGTGAGAGGAGTCGTTTTCAGATCCAATAAACCGGCAGCAGTTGCTCCGATTATGATATATTTATCTTTGAATTTTTCCAGCGGAATGATCGGTTCCATATTCCTGCTTACAGCAGCTGCAGAAGAAATAACTGCCTGGAAAGGATAATACTCAAACACACTTTTTTCTTGGCTGCTTCCATACCAGTTCACAAAATAATTTTTATCCTTATCAAGAGGAATTGAAAAATCTCCAGCTTTAATTTTATTTTTAATTATTCGAAAATTCCGTTGAGGAAAAAATCTGTCTGTCCAAACAGCAAAACTTAACTGCATTAGAATTTCATTTTTGTAAGAATACCAAACCGGAATCCTTCTGATCACACCATCTTTATCAGGCTCGATATTTATGATCCCAACCGATTTTGTCGTTTTTAAAAAAGATTCGATGGGAGCAAGAACACCCTTAAAATTCTTCGACAGATTTCTTATGATCTCGTTTTGAAACGAAAATCGGGAAAGATCTGCTCGATCCAATCTTTCATCTGCAGAAAGTTGAGCAGATAAATAGACATTTGCCGCTTTTGCGATCGATTCGGCAAACATTCCATCAGTTTCTTCTGCATAAGTTTCTTCCC
>DRTC01000028.1 GCA_011372345.1 Candidatus Cloacimonadota bacterium | reverse complement strand
TTGAATTGTTCCTTCTGTTTGAGAATCCAGATATAAAGTAGCCTGTCCGTTTTCAATCACTTGAACATCATAAAATTCATCTGTTTTCATAGCGGTAATAACGCCGCCTTCAAGATCAGGAACATTTACATCGAGATAACTTGTACCAATAGTTATTTCAGAAGGTAAAGTGCAGGAAATTTCCTGGGGAACTTTAGTCCACATCGACAAACTCGGATCTCCTAAAATGTTATAAACATGGAAATAGAACTCGACATCTCCACCCGGATCTCTATCCAACGGAAAATTATTGTATAATTCTAATTTTCCTCGTAATACTGCCAATCCTAAAGTCAGAATATCTTCATCCAGCATTCCATAATAAAAACCGGAGAATAAGGAATTGTTAAGCTTTGTGCTCGTATGCAAATCGGAAGGTCCGAGAATAGCAACACAACCTTTTGGTATGGTTGGAGTTCCAATTCTTAAAAAAGCTTCTGCAAAACAGGGATCGACATTATTGGCAAAATCACCTGTATTACAAACAATTGAAGTTACAACAGGTAGTTTGTGACCATTATTTTGACCACCCATATCATCGATATGATATTCCGGGAAATGCCAGCCATTGGCATCACCCCAACCGCGATAACTGACAAAACCAACACCCTCAGAAATGGCTTCATTAATTTCCGGAGCAGCAAACTGGATTGGCGGGTAATAAACTTCATGAACTTCAGTATATCCGTAGGCAAGTAATTTATCCTTTAGCCATCTGCTTACCTTTTTTGGTGTTGTCGGAATCGGCGGAGAAGTTGCATAATTTCCGGCAACCAAAAGAGCTTCCGTAAACCAGTCTGTTTCGTCCATGTATGGTGTTTTTTCATAAACAAATTGTTTGTTCAGGATCGTCCATAATTCCATGATCGAATCGATGGAAAACCTGCCGACAATCATTTCCGGAAAATAATCTTCACCCGAAAGCAGCGTATAGGGATGATCCGTTACATCATTTTCCGCACTGATATAAAAGGAAGGAACATTAAAAGGAGCATCGACATCTCCTATCAATAATAAATAATCCGGGGGTGTTTCAGAATTATCATAAAGATCCTGGAGGTAATTTTTTATTTGAGCACTCGTACTGCCGGTTTCTTCGATCGTGACAACTTCCGTAAAAGTTCCTTTCGCTTTTTTCCAGTTCACATAATCATCAAGATAGCCAATTAAATTGGAATAAGTTATAATTAACATTCGAGCTGGTTCTGTAGTCGCATCTCGTAAATATGATGTATTAAAATTATCCACAAAAGATTTATAAACAGGTTGAAAAACACTGGAAATTCTGGTTGGAACTTCCTGCATATTTACAGGTTTAACTTCAAGATCAAGACTTTTCAAATTAGAGATCGTTTCTCTATTTTCTTCCGAAGTTTTGATCCTGATCTGATGACCGAACAGATCCCGCATAATAAAACTATCGGAAATTTCAACGCGGGAACTTCCGTTAATAATTTTATCCCGAAGATGTTCACCGTTTTTAGAGAAAATCGAAACTTCGCAGCTATTCACGATGATTTCAGCATCGAGAGAAGGTAATGCAATCGTTTTATAAATGTCTTCCTGCTGCATCGTATTTCTCTCATTTTCAAAATTGATAATAATATTTCCCTTATTATTTGCAAAATTTATTTCTGCAAAAACCCAGACAGCAGAAATAATTAAGATGAGCGTGATTATATTTTTTTTCACAAATCCTCCGTTTAAATTTTATTCCTTGTTATTCCTTGAACCAATGCTCCTGCGTGGGAACATTCTTATTAAATTTTATACGATCAACGCAAAGCGTTTTCTTATGCATTCCAACGCAGGAGCGTTGGAACGAGATAGAGATATCCGTCTAATCCGTGAAATCCGTGAGCCATTTTTACCTCATAAAGATCATTTTTTTTGTTTTCTGATAATTATCGGTTTTTAATTGATAAAAATAAATTCCTGATGAAACCGGTTTATTCTTCTCATTCGTTCCATCCCACATAACCTGTTGATTTGATGATTTAGTGATTTGGTAATTTGAAAATGTTTTAATTTTTTGACCTTTCAAATTATAGATCAAAATCTCTGCCTTCTCTCCGTCCTCTGCGGTGATATTAAATGAAATTGTCGTAAAATTATGAAACGGATTCGGGTAATTGCTATATAATTTAGTGAGATTCGGATCGATATCTATTTCATTGGAATCGGAAATACCTTCGGAAGCAACGATCTTGATGTTATCTATCCACCAGCCCGGATCTCGCAAGGTTTCATCGCTGAAAAAATTAAATCTCAAAGAGATATTGTTTTCGATGTAGTCTGAAAGAGGGATGAGGAATCTATCGGATTGAGCGTTTGGCAGGTAATACCAGGCTTCGTTTCTCCCGGAAAAAACTTCCAGAACTTCCCAGTCAGAACCGTTTGTTGAAATCTCGACTGAACAAATATCAGCATCGTGTTCCGTATAATATTTATGATCAAAGCAAAGAACAATGTCATCACTGGCTTCATGCAGATCTATCTGATCAATTGTTGTCAAAATAGAATTTGAGTTATTTGGATAAAATTTATGAAAACTTTGCAAGAAAAAGCCATAATTATTTGTTGCTACATTTGAGTTTTCGTATTCATCGAATTCAATTGCCCAATCTCCGGAAACATCCCAACGGGCAAAACCATTGTTCCAAGATTCACTGAAAATAACGGTTTCAGGATTCAGTTCGATCTCAAAATCGTAATTCCCCGGTTCCAGGTTTTCCTGGTAAAGATAGGGAACACAATTGTTGGAAATTACCTGCATTTTAAAATTACCTGCAAATCCGTTATAGGAAAATTCTCCATTATTCGTGTAGAGCGTATCGTTCTCCAAACTGAAAATAATGATCTCTGCCGGAACAGGCTCTCCGTTGCAGGTTATATTACCAGTAACAGTGATTTCTTCGAGAGGAGTCAGTTCGATTTCGAGTTCAGTCCAGACCGAATTGTTCACGGTTATATCATTGATAATTTGTTCTTCATATCCTTTTTTACGAACTCTGAGATCATAAGTTCCGGGCATCAGAACTCTCCAGAAACGACCGTAGAGTTCATCGGTCATTCGAGGAGCGAAAAAAGGTGCTTTATGTTGTTCGACTATTACTTCTGCAACGAGAGGATTTTCTGTATCAGCATCTGTTACATGTCCGGTTAACATGGCATTATCGGTTTCGTAACCGATCGCTCGATCCAATAACCAGTAAGCTCCCTGACTGCATCTCTCGCAAGTATCATCAACCAGGTAAAGCGGAGGTTCATTTGGAGGTTGCAGGTTTTGGGTTCCGCATTCGATCAGGAGTTGGGTAGTTCCATGTGCCTGATAAAACCAGTCGTGAGCATTTCCTTTTCTTCCCCCGGAAGCAGAAGGTTCGTAAAATCCGGTTCCATTTTCTTTTTCGATCAAACCGGCAACAGTATTTCCGATGTATTGATTCAAAATGAAATCAGGAGAGCGTTTTTCTCCATTCCATTCAAAGGAATAAAAAACTTTTTCGGAAAAATTTCCTGTTCTGGATGAATGCCAGTTAATGGAAAAGATAAAATGCTGTTCTGCTGCCAGATCACGAATAGCCATTGGTCCGCCTTCGGAAAAAGGTGCAGGTCCTCTGTAATAATCCCATAATTCTTCTCCTCCAGGTGCCCAAAGAGTGTCTCCATGACACCAGTTAAAAGAGTAATTACGATTTGTATCGACTCCATCGCTGTCGTTTCCGGGACCAAGAACAAAATCAAGAATTCCGTTCAGATTATTATCTCTTTGATTCTTTCTCCAGGAAGTATCAATACCATCCATGACAATTTCCAAACCTTCGGGATTATAGCTTGGAACAAACCACATCTCCAAATTGGCAATCCATAAATTGTATGGAAACTGGTAAAAGTGTTCGCAAATATCCTGGATCATATACATCGTGATCTCAACACCAAGAACTTCTTCCGCATGACATTGTCCGGCAAACATTACTGCGGGTTCATCTTCATCGACAGTTACATTATCGGAAATCTTCACCGCCCAGATCGGTAAAGGTTCCTGGTAAGGATCAGCTCCCAGAGTATGACCGATGGAATCGATCATGACAAACTCCGGGTACAAATTCTGCAGGGAATCTATCTCTGCTTTGATCTCCTCATAAGTATGATAACGAGGATGCAGGATCACCTGCGAAAACAGGTTTGCACAAAGTAATAATGTTATTAGAATAAATAAAAATTTCATTATTTCCCTCACTTAAGAACATCGGAATGTTCAGCTTGCTGACCTTCCGATTGTTTGACAACGACCTTCAACACTTCGAAGTAAAACCAACATTCCGAAGATTCGATAAATCGAAACATTCGGAAGTTGATTATATGTTACCTCAACACTACCATTTTCCTGGTTCCGGATTTATGATCATCCGCTTCCAACCTGTAAAAATAAATTCCGCTGGAAACCGTTTTACCGGCAGCATTTTTTCCGTCCCAGATAATTTTATTTTCTTCCGGTTTGAGTGTATTAACTATTTGTCCCTTAATATTGTAAATATTTATTTCCGGATTTGTCATTGATTCTACATTAAGATTAAAAGATATTTCTGTTGAATTTCGGAAGGGATTCGGATAATTCCTGATCTCAATGCTTTTTTCTAATTCAAAATCATTTGCAACTGCAGTACTGTCGAATAGTTTTTGAGCATAGATGTTATAAATATCTGTTTTTCCGCTGGAACGGGTATCTTGCCAGATAACATAAACATTATTGCTGTTATCGGTTGTTGCTTGCGGTTTACTTTGATTCTTGATCGCAGAACAGATTTCATATCCTTCCGTATCCCACTGCAAATTACCTTCCATATCAACCATTTGAGCATAAAGGTCTGAATTCGGATGAGCAGCAGTACTGTAGTAATAATCTTCAAAGAATGTGATAAAATAATCACCGCTTTGAACTAAATACGGATAAACCTGGGCACTATCTTTTACGGCAATTTCCAAACCATTTTCGGTCCATAATTCGGAACCGGTGTTATCATATTTCTGCATATAAACATCATAATCATTCCCATTTCTAAAATCAGACCAGGTCATAAAAATATCGTCATCATAAATAAAATTGGATGGTTCCTGGTCATTATCCAAAAGAACAAGAGGAACTCCATCTTCCTGCCAGAGAATATTTCCAGCCGGTGTTACCAGTTGTCCGTAAATATCAAGGTTTCCATTTCTTTTATCTTCCCAGATAACGAGAATTCCTTCCGGAACAAGAATTCCTTTTGCATTCCCTTGATTACCTTCTGCAGCACAAATCTCTAATCCGTCTTCAGGCCAGCCAGCAGGAGTATTTCCATTCTCATCGATCATTTTAATGAAAATATTTTTATGGGAAGTTCCTATCCAACCTTGCCAGATATAGAAGTTCTCAACCACATCTGTCATCTCATCCTGACCGTCTCTACTTGAAATTTGAACGCCTTCATCAGACCATTGTTTTTCACCATCAACGATCAATTGTCCATAAATATCTGGATCAGAAATATCTCTAAAATCTGTCCAGCCGATAAAATACTGATTTTCCCTGTCTGTGTTTCTAACTGAAATTTTTGGGAATTCCTGAGAACCAAAAACTTCGGCAAGAACGATACCTGTTGTTTGCGACCAGATGAAATTTCCGTTTGTGTCGACTCCCTGGGCATAAACCTGCTTAAAATCTCCC
>DRTC01000027.1 GCA_011372345.1 Candidatus Cloacimonadota bacterium | reverse complement strand
CTCAACTCCACGCTTGGCTTGATAAAATTGTTCTCAACTCCGCGCTTCGCTTTGAAGTCGAGTCCAATTTTATCTATATCCGAATTCTTTCAGGGCATTCTTTTTCTTTCGCCAGTTCGGTTTGATCTTGATCCAGAGATCCAGCTTTATCCTTTTCCCGAGAATTTTATAGATTTCCTTTTCCGAAGCGATCCTGAGAGCTTTGATATGAGCACCGTTCCTGCCTATCAAAATCGGTCCCCGTATCGATGGGATGCTCGCTAAATATTCTTAACTGTATTATCATCTTCATTATCAGGATTTTCTACATCTTCAATACTGAGGTCGGAATTTTCTTTTTCTAAAGCTTTATTTAATTTTTTCAGACGCTTCTCTTCCTTCTTCTTCTTCTTTGCCTTCTCTTTCTCTCGTTTTTCATATTGATAATTTTGTTTAGCCAATTTTTCTTCCTTTTACATTTTTTTTATTTATCTATACCCGAATTCTTTCAGGGCATTCTTTTTCTTTCGCCAGTTCGGTTTGATCTTGATCCAGAGATCCAGCTTTATCCTTTTTCCGAGAATTTTATAGATTTCCTTTTCCGAAGCGATCCTGAGGGCTTTGATATTAGTACCGTTCTTACCGATCAATATCGGTTTTTGAGACTTTCTTTCCAGCCAGATATTAGCAGAAATTTCAATTCTATTGGGAAGTTCCTTGAATTGTTCGACCACAACCGTGGAAGCATATGGAATTTCCTGCTGATAATTCAGGAAAATCTGTTCGCGTATGATTTCCTGGACAAAAAATTTCTCGGAAAGATCAGTAAGTTCATCCTGTCCGTAAAATGGCGGATTGAATGGCAAATATCCGGTTATCAGATCGAGCAGAGGTTCAATATCTGCAGTATTTTTCAAAGAGATGGGAATGGTTTCATCGAAATTTTGCTTTTTTAATATTTCGTGTTTATTATCGATCAATTCTTGCGTAACGAGATCGATCTTATTAAGAATTGCAATTTTCGGAATTCTGATCTTTTGCAGCATCGCAAGTAATTGCTCATCATAATCCGACGGATAATTTTTAGCATCGGTCATAAATATGATCAGATCGGAATCGGATAAAGCTCGCTTGATGTATTCCAGCATTTTTTCCTGGAGTTCGTATCTCGGTTTGAGATATCCGGGAGTATCGAGGAAAATTATCTGCTTATCTTCATCATTAAAAATGCCTTTGATCTGTTGTCGCGTTGTCTGCGGTTTGGGGGTGATGATAGACAGTTTTTCTTTGAGAAATTTGTTGATCAGAGTCGATTTGCCGACATTAGGTTTACCGACGATCGAGACAAAACCACTGCGAAAGTTTTTATCCATTTTTTCTATTCTTTCAATTTATTATTGCTCATTCCCACGCTCCTGCGTGGGAATACAGATTGTCAGACGCTCTGCGTCTTAATCGTAGTCTGTTTTGATGCCGGAGCGTCAGTTTCTGTATTCCAACGCAGGTGCATTGGAACAAGCAGACTTTCCGAAGCCTTTCTTTCAATTCTTCTTTCAATGAGGATTCGGAAGGTTGATCCGAAAATCAATTTAAATTATGAGCAGAAAACCTTCTGAATCCGATGAGAAAGAATTCCGTTATTAGAAACTACGAGAAGTACAATACAGTAACTCAACTTGACGAGTTGAGAATATACCGGAATAACAAACCGGGAGGTTTGTTTTACCTTCCTCTGCAGATTTGATAAACAAGTCTTTCCATTAATAATTTTTCTAATTTCGGATCTAAAGATTTAAGGTCTATATCTGTTTGCAGGAAGAGAGAAAAGATCTTTCTCAATTGTTTAAGATCAAATTTGTTCGCTGCATTTATATGTTTGTACCTGTATGTTGAAAAAACTTCGGGTAAATACCTGTTTTTGATCTCCGAATCGCTGATATTTTCTTTCCTCAATCCCAATATTTTCCAGAGTTGGAGAAAATATCGAGACAGCATGGTGATCATATAAACTCCGGCAATATTATTAGTGATCATATTCTGCATAATCTCCAGAGAAGTTTTCAAATCTTTCCTTCCCAGCGAATCCTGCAGATCAAATATTTTATTTATTTTGGATTTTCCCACACATTCAAGAACATCATCAAAAGAAATCTTACCGGAATTTTTTGTGTAGATGATCAATTTTTCCAATTCACTGGCAGCAATCAAATAATTAAGTTCGATACTATTGGCGAAAAGTTCAAGCGCTTTTGTATCCATAAATATGTTTTTCTTTTTGATCTCATTTTTCAGGAAACCGATGATGTTATCCGTTCTATAAGGTGGTTTACATGTAATCCTGATGGCTTCTTTGTTGATCTTCTTATTGGCTGAAAGCCGCTGATCAATGGATTCAGCAGTTAAGATAAGGAGAGAAGTTTCAGCAGGATTTGTGGAATAATCTGCAATAAGATTTTTATCTTTTAATTTTAATTTATCGTAATTTTTAAGGATGACGATTTGATATTTCGCCATAAAGGGCGGCATTTCGAGTTGTTCCAGCACACTGACGATCGAGCAATCATCTCCGTAAAAGATATTCAAATCGAATTCTTCCGTACCTTCGGTTTTGAATTTATCGATAATTGCTTTGAGAACACTATCCATAAGATAGTTTTCAGTACCATATATAAAATAGATGGGGAAAGATTTAGCGTTTTTCAGCTTCGGGAGAAACTGATAATGCGGGATTTCTTTTTTTGTATCCATTTTTATCTTCCATCATTCATTGTCATTCTAATTTGTCCTCCTGCTTCTCTCACGAAGAATCTACAGTG
>DRTC01000026.1 GCA_011372345.1 Candidatus Cloacimonadota bacterium | reverse complement strand
ACAAGATGATGCATCACTTGTGACAAGTTTAAGCACAACACCTTGAAAAAAGACTTCGGAATGTGAAAATTAATCAAACTGAAAATCCGAAACACCGATAATAGAACCGTCGGCTGCTTTCTCGGGTTGCCAGGAACGCACCATTATTTTCGGTTCATCCGGGTTTTCCAGATCAAACATCAAAAAAAGATAACCTTTGTCTCGATAATCTGATGAATAATAATACTGTCCGATCTGCATTCCGAAAACTTTCTTACCTTTGCTTGATACTCTATCTATCGTGTTGTCGGAAAAGCGGATATTGATGAACTCTTTTTTGGAAAATTGCTTCTGTAGTCTCTTGATATATTCTCCTTTTTTCAGAGTGATATATTCGATCATTCCCGCACCGAGTTGTTGATAAAGTCTGTCGGAATAATCATCCGGTTTTCGCTGAATTACTCTTCCCACAATGATCAGCGCATCATCACAAAAAACATCTTCGATAAAATCTATATCTTTCAAACAATACGCAGTTTTGTATTGCTCGATAAAATTTACGATCAAAGCTTTTTCTTCATCTGTTCCGTATTTTTTGGACATTATATCTTTTATAGCAAGATCGGATAAGGAAAATGTAACTCCGTCGATCTTATTATCTTGATCGAAAACAAAATTTACATTTTCCGTAAAATCCTCATTGGAAGAGCGAAAATCAAATTTCAGCGGAATACTTCTCACCACCCTCAAATCACCGATCTTCAGCATCTTCAAAGTAATTTTCTCGGGCAGAATTTCAGCATTACCATAACCGATCAGAGCATTAAAATCTCTGAAACCTCTGGCAGTAAAATATTTGCGAGATGTTCCCAAATCTTTTTTGGAAATCGCTGTGATGATATTATTCAATACCGCAATTTTTTCTCTGGAAATTTCGTCCTCATAAGAAATAACCGATTCCACCGACTCGATGTTTTTCACTTCCTCTTTTTGTAATTCACATTTTTTATAGGAATTATTGAATTTCTTCGCTTTCATCGAACCGAGAGTTTCCCTTATTTCTCCGCTGAAACCGTGTTCCCTGAAACTGCAATCGATTTCCATTTCAATAAAGGATAGAGTTTTTGCCATTACTTTCTTAATGCTGAAATATCCTTTCCCATTCGTCCAACGCTCGAAATCCGACCATTGATAGCCGTCATTATATTTGACCAACAAACCATCTGCGGGCATTCCCTGATAAGAAGCAAACAGTAAAATATCGAGACAATTGGAATCTTTCACATCTTTAATGGAAGTTATTTCTATCTTAATTTTGGATAGGATTTTCTCGATCTGATTCACGAGAGCAGTATTTAATAATCGTTCTTCATGATCGAAATAATAGGTGATCGTTTTATGTTCCGGATGAGTTTTCAAGAGCATTAACGCCCAATAATAATTCCTGATCGCATCGACCGCATTATTGGAACTTTCCGCAATCTCACCTTCTGCCACGAGAGATAATATCTGCGTTTTGCGTTCTGCGAAAATTCTTTCTTTATCTTCCGGAGTAAGATAACGATAAATTATTTGATTATTTTTTGTAGAAGCAGGATCAATAAACTTTTTGGCATTGCTCAATTGAATATCGGTAAAAGTTTTTACCACGCTTTCGCAATATTCATCGATTTTAAAGTTTTCCTCTCTCGCAATGCTGACGAAACTGCTTTTGACTTCCACGATAATTTGCGATGCCAGATCCTGTAAGGCATATTTATCGGCTTCAGATTCAGTTTTGGCTTCACCTTTGCCGACGATCAGTTCTCCGCTGTTTTGCATCTGTTTTAACTGATTTACGGTTATTGCCTGCAAAGATAAAATGCCGATCAGTAAAATTATGATAAAAATTTGCTTTTTCATAAAACTCCTTTCTTTGTTTGGAGTGCATTAACTGTGTTAATGCTAAGCGACGAAGTCGCTTCCAAATCTTCGGAATGTGCGAAGCTCTTCCGAATGATGTTCTGTTTTCAAACGATCTAAAGCTCTTCCGAATGAGGTTCTGTTTTCAAACGATCTAAAGATCTTCCGAATGATGTTCTGTTTTCAAACGATCTAAAGCTCTTCCGAATGATGTTCTGTTTTCAAACGATCTAAAGCTCTTCCGAATGATGAAAATAAACCAGATAAACATTACGAATGATAAAAATAAATCTCTAACATTCCGATGAGCTGCGCACAATCGGAAGTTAATAATCCGAGACCTGCTCCAAGCCAAGACTTGTCATCCCGAAAGCATTCGGGACAGATCATGTGTTAAGTCGCCCTCTCACACCAAGCACCAACCAAACCACCATCCAACTTATCCCAGATTTCTATCGGGATGATCCTATGTCAACTTAGCACAAGATGATTTCATCACTTTTGACAAGTTTTAACATAATTCGTGTATCAAGTGTATTACTTTTACTTCCATTTTTGCCTATTTAAATTTTTTCAAAAAAATTTCTTTTACACAAAGTGTAAAAGAGTAAAAGGGAAAAGGATTATTCATTAAGGAGTCCTGGCAAAACGAAACCCGACGCCGCTGCCGCTGCCAGAGGGAGCACTGCTGCCGCGACCGGCAACCCGGCAGTAGGGAACGAAGCTGCTCCACGAACCGCCACGCAAAACGGACAAGTCACCGGAGCTTGGACCTCGCGGATCGTTCTTTGGGCTTTTGTTATAATAATCTTTATCATACCAATCGTTACACCATTCCCAGACATTTCCGCTCATATCATAAACTCCAAGTT
>DRTC01000025.1 GCA_011372345.1 Candidatus Cloacimonadota bacterium | reverse complement strand
AGGAAGAGAAAAGGAGATATTAACTTCCGGATTGAACGGATTGGGATAATTGGAAATGAAGAATTCAGGTAGATCAAAATCTTCATCTGTTTTGGTTGTGAGGGAATCCAGACGACCGGAAGTGAGATAAATATCTCCCCAAAAATCATCATATTCGTTTCCTTCAACTTTAAGAAAAGTAGCATAAACCGAATCTGTATCGTTAAAATTTACTGCTATCTTGGAAGTAAATGAATTTACATCTTCTTCAATAAAATCAGGAAGCCATTGAAAATATTCTACAAAATCGTCACTTCCATTCGTATATAGAAATTCGATATAACTGTGTCCTTCATTCAAAATCGTGTTCACATAAATTTTTTCACCGGAATTGGAAATATTAAAATCACTGACATGATATACAGAATCAAAAGAATCAAGAATTCCATAATAATTTTCATAAACATTCAGTTTGATGATCAAATCCTGATCATTATCTGCTGCTAACAGATAGATATCACTATTCAATAGCTTAATATTTTTCAGAAGAATATTTTCCGAATGATCATAAAATTCAAAAGGATATTCTTCAAAGGTTTCGCCATTATCATTGGAATTCAAAATCATTAATTCTGATGGAATGAGCTGATAAGCATAAACAACCGTATTTTCATTTGCAGCAAACGAACTTCCTAAAATGGGATAGTCTATGGTTTGTTCTAACTGAATTTCAAAAGTTTCTCCATTGTTTTCCGATTTGGAAATAATTAGATTTTGTTCAGAATAAAAATAATTTACCGTTGGAAAATCGACTAAATTAACAAATTCTAATCTTGTATCATAATGATAATTTTTATAATAACCAGTTGATGGATGATGTCCGTCATAATGATAAAATTCCATATTCCATGGGTTTGGGTTGCTATTTCCTTGAGGGTGATTATAAGGATCCATCCCGGAACGATGGGCAAAACCTCTTCTTCTCTGGGTGAGAGAACCATATAAGTTTATATCTCCTCTTTCCGTTATAATATCTGCTGCTGATTCGGGCCAAACAGGATTATACCAGGGATAGTCGGTTCCATAGGGATAAATAAAGTTTGGACCATTGTTGGGAAAGGATTCGAGATATTCAGGAGATTCATAAGGAAAGCCGCACATATAGTAAGGAAATTGAGGAGCTCCACCACTTAAATTAAAACCAGAAATTTCAGGAGGAACATAAGGATTAATCGGAAAAATAAATTTATGAAGATCAATAAAAGAATATAAAGTATCATTTCCAGTGTAAGGGCTGGGAGCAATAAAATCAGGTGTCGAACCATGAGGATGCTGATATTCAAAAGAGAAACTCCCATCGTAATGGCAAGCCATAAAACCATACTGTTCATAATTTCCTTTACCAATTGCAGCATAAGATCCATAAAGATAAATTCCATCACAATTATCGTCTCTTAATTCCATATTATTGAATGGATCTTTGTGTTTGTATTTTATGATAATTTTCTTTTCCGAAACAAGACCGAAATAGTCGGTTAAATTGGGATTATCTTCATCATCGGGAGCTTCTCCAACAGGAGTATTTTGGTAAGTTATGTCTCCCACAACAAAAACCGTATCTGCACAACCCCATGTTTGTTTTCCGCCAACAACTCCTTCGATCCAGAGTTCGCTTTCTACCCAGACAGATTGATCTTGGATTGTTCCGGATGGACCTTGAGTCCAAAGTGTATCATAAATTGGAATATAATTTGTCCAGATATGATCGGAATCTTCATACCAGTTTCCACCAGCATTTATAACTTCATTTGCCTGCTCTGCATCAGCAGGAAACCAGCTGTAAACTTTAAAAGAGTCTATTCCGACTAATTCTATATCTCCGTACATAGATTGATAGGAATTTCCATCAATCTTTACATAAACAATTTCATAATTCGAATTAAATGGTTGGAGTCCATTCTCTTGAATTAAGGTTGCTTCCGGTTCAAAGAGTTTTGGCGGAACATTTTCTTCATAACCTCCAAGAAAAACATCGTCCATTGGAGCAGATTGTTCTGCTGGCTGATGAGTATCATAATCCATGATTCGACCGGATGTTGTTACCATACAATGAAAAGTTGGCCAACCTCCCAAATTCCGAATCCAAATATCATCATTGCTATGAACAGATCCATATAAAACATCCTGTCCCGAAAACGGCAATGGATCAGATCCATTATCAGCATTTTCTGAATGTTCAATATCGGTTAAGTAGTTATAATTTGATAATTGACTATTTACTCCGGTTGTATAGCAAAGTTCCAAAACATCACTATTTTGAAAATGATATGCTTGTGAGATATTATCGGCAATTGTTTCAATAGAAAATGTCTGTCCATTATCACCTGAAATTGCTTTATTTAAACTATAATAAATATTTTCAGAGTAAACAGGTTTTTTTGAATAAATAATAATAATATTCCCATTGGAAGAAACTTCTAAAACCGGAGCAGCTATATCATCAGGTTCATTAGGATTTAAAAAAACAGAATCAACTTCAGTAAATGAAAAATCCAAACCGTTATTTTCTGAATAAGCGAAAAATATACATCCTAAACTTATATCAAGTTTCCGGATAAATGTCAGGTAGATATTTTCTTCAATAACTTGATAAGCACCTTGACCTGATAAATGCACAAAGTCGTCATTGTCATTAATCATAACCGGTTCGTTGAATTGAGATGATAAAGTAATCGCAACAAATGAAAAAATAATAAACAATGTTTGCTTCATGGTTTCCTCCTTTTGGGTGAGTTAAACTTATGGATTCTGCAATGAATGAAATTGTCATTGCGAGGAATCTTACATAGAGTTTCTTACGAAGCAATCTATAATAATAACTTAATATAAAGCAATGAGATTTTCTCACCTATGGTGAGATTGCTTCGTTTGTAACAGCATCCGGCAACTGCCTGACGCCAAGACATGTCTTTTTAATTACGATGAAAAACACTCAGTTATACAGAACTCATACGAGTTAAACTTGCCAAATTTCAAAAATTTGGCAAGTTTTATCTATCTGAACAACAAAATCTTCGTGATCTTACTAAATTTTTCCGATTCAAATTGATAGAAATATACTCCGCGGGCAACCGGTTCATTTTGTTTGTTCCTGCCGTTCCATTTGATATTAAAATGTCCAATCTCATATTT
>DRTC01000024.1 GCA_011372345.1 Candidatus Cloacimonadota bacterium | reverse complement strand
TCTTTAATGATTTCAAATCCGAATTATCGTAACGATCGTGTTTTTGCGAAAGGATTGAAAAGAAATGTTTCATCAACAAAATAATGTCGTTTCCTCTTTCCCGTAAAGGCGGAAGTTCGATTTTTGCTACATCCATTCTTTCATAAAGGTCTTCCCTGAATTCATTATTCCTGATCTTTTCCAGCAAATTCTGGTTGGTGGCAAAGATGAATTTTACATCTATCTTTTTAGTATTACCGCCAATCATCTGGATTTCTTTATTTTCAATCGCTCTTTTCAATTTTGCCTGAATGTTCAGATCAAAATCCGAGATTTCATCCAGAAAGACTATTCCTTGATCTGCTTTCTCAAATTTTCCAATTTTGTCATAGTCTGCTCCGGTAAAAGCTCCCTTTTTATGACCGAATAATTCCGAATCGATCAAATTTTCATTTAATCCGCCAATATGTACGATTTCAAATGGTTTTCCGTTTCGTTCCGATTCCCAGTATAGATTATTGGCAACCACTTCTTTTCCGGTTCCGGTTTCACCATAGATCAGGACACTGATATCTTTTTTAGCGTATCGTTTGATCTGTTCTTTTACTTTTAGAATTTCCGGACATTCGCCAATAAAAACTTTTCTGGGTTCGAGTTCTTTACGGAGATTAATGTTATCATCTTTTAATCTCTTATTCTGTTCTTCCTGCTGCTTCAAATTTATTGCCTGACGAACATCGGCTAAAAACTTTTTAGTATTGAAGTGACCTGTTTTTTCCACGAAAGTATAGGCTCCTAATTTCATAGCAACAGAAACTTGCGTGCGTGATGCTTCTCCGGAAATTATAATAACTTTGGAATTCAATTCTTTTGTTTTCAAAAGATATTTTAAAAAATTCGATCCCATTCATTTGACTTCCATTCAATTCAACATCGAGAATTATCAAATCCGGTTGAAAATCTTTATAAATCTTCAGAAATTCAGTGCTGTTATGAGAGATTTTTACATCATAATTTTCTTTTACCAGGATATTCCGGTAGCGTTCTGCCATTTCTTTGATATCATCCAGAATTAATATTTTGTTCATTTTACCTCACCTTAATCCTCTCCTGAGAGGAGAGGAAAAAAATCAGACTCGACTTGAGAGCGAAGCGTCGAGTTGAGAATGATTTTCCATTTTTGCTGGACTTGATTCGTTCGGTTTTGACGGATGAATCGAGAACAGCATTCAAGTTGATCAATCCCGACTCACACTTCGCTGCGAGTCAGGTTTGATTCATGATTTTTCATATCATTTCACATCTTTCAAGATTAGAATGATCTTCACAATGAATTCCCTCTCAACTTTTTCTATCTTAAAAGTACCACCATGTTTTTCGATGATAGTTTTTGCGATAGGAACTCCCAAACCTGAAGATCCTTTAGTTGAGAATCCTCTTTCCAAACAGGACTCGACTTCAAACGAAGTTGGAGTTGAGTCTTGTGACACACTATTCCTCATCTCGATAATAACTTCATCTTTTTCTTTTTTTACATTGATTTTCACATAACCATTCTCATCTATCGCTTCCAAAGCATTGTTCAATAAATTCTCAAAAGCAGATTTGAATTGAGTTACATCGATATCAACAAAAATGTCATCTTGTGATTTGTCCGTTGGATTTCTGTCATCCTGAGCGGAGTCGAAGGATGGTTCTTTCGACGATGGTTCGACTTCGCTCATCATGACATTAGAATGAGGGAATTCAATTTTATCATACAAAGGGTGATTAATATACTCATCGATGATCGATTCGAGCAAAGATTTAATCCCGACTTTTTCTTTTTGCAGTTTATTAATCCTCGCAAATACAGAAAGTTTTTTCGCAATCGTTGAAATCTGAATCATCTGAAGTAGATTACTTTGTTAGGACAAAAAATCCCTTTGTTTAAGGTGAGTTTTTTTCATAAACATACATTTAACTTTTCGAAAGAAGAGAAAAGAAAATAAATTCCGATTCCCTTCCTTCGATTTTCTTT
>DRTC01000023.1 GCA_011372345.1 Candidatus Cloacimonadota bacterium | reverse complement strand
CAAGAACTAATGCTTATACTTTCACAGTTGCTTCGAACATTCCAGATAATCATCCGATCCATTTTGATGCTGCGATCAGTTGTGATGAAGATTCGTGGAATGATGCTATCGATCTGACAGCTTCCAATCCTGCTGATATTACTGTAAATCCAATCCAGTTTGATGAAACTTTACAACCGGATGAAACATCTTCAGATAATTTGAATATCGGAAATACGGGTGGAGCAACTCTTGATTATAATGCAGAGATTACAGAAACTACAAGAAGTCCGTTATTAAGAGATATAATAAATAATTCAGAAGATATTATTCCTGGAGATGAAAGTTTAAAAATACCTTCGGGAATTATCTATGAATACACTTCTCGTGCTTATTGTTCTGCTTCCGGAGGTTGTGATGAATATATCAGTCGTATTCAAGTTGGAGATATCGATAATTCATCTACAACTTGTAACGGCTATTCTGACTATACTTCCATTTCAACAGATATGACCATTGGAACAGGATATAGTTTTATTCTGACGATCGGTAATCCATACACAAGTGATCAAGGCGGATTATGGATCGATTGGAATCAGGATGAAGATTTTGAAGATGCTGGTGAGACAATTACCACCAGCTGGTCCGGAACAGGACCTTACTCAACAACAATCACACCTCCCGAAGGAGCATTAACAGGTCAGACAAGAATGCGAGCAAGACTTACCTGGAACACAACACCAACGGCTTGTGGAACTCATACTTACGGAGAAGTCGAAGATTATACCGTAAATGTTGTTTCTTCCGGACCTGAATGGGTAACTATCGATGGTAGTTCGATTGTCAGCGGTTCCATTGCAGCAGGAGCTGGTGATGATGTGATTACTGTCGGATATAATTCAACCGGTTTAGCTGAAGGAATTTATACTGCAGATATAGAAATTACCAGCAACGATCCTGACGAATCGCCAATCACAATTCCGGTTACTTTAACAGTCGATTCCGGCGGAACTCCCGAACCTGATATTCTGGTAAATCCAACTTCTCTGACTCAAGAATTAGAACCGGGCCAAACTGATTCTCAAACTTTTGATATTACGAATAACGGTGATCCGGGAACAACTCTAACATACAATATCACCTGGGAATATACAACAACGAGAAGTTTCGATCTGGAGTCCAGACCGGAAGATATGTCAGTTGCTGAATATATGAGATTATACAGTAATACGAGGGACGAAACCTGGCTTGATGTTAGTCCAACTTCAGGAAGTTGTGTTTATAATGAAACAGACCCCATAACCTGCGATTTTAATTCTGCAGGCATGACGGATGGAACTTATACAGCTACGGTCACGATCAGCAACAATGCCGGAGCAGATGAATATGTTTATGTTACACTCGATGTGGAAACACCGGGCGGAACAACACCTGTAAATCCTCGCGCAATCGCGGAATTTGAAAAGAAGGAAGGTGTTCTGGTTCGATATCCGTTTGGGGTTCCTGTTTCCTTGATCGCAGAAATGTCGGAAGATGTGATGGTTACAACTATTGTTGCTGATGCCAGTGAAGAAGCAACAGTGACCAGCATTTATAGCTCAAATGGCGTGAATATGGCAAATACGAATTTTGAATATTCACCAACGGATACATATTGGATCAGAGATTATGGTCCCTGGTGGGTTGAAGACGGAACAGACGACATTTCTGTTATTGATTACACTTACAATCGTCCCCGTCCGAATGATAATGCAATTCCCGGTGAAATGGCTACCTTCTTTAGTGAAAATCTTTATCTGATGGGATTGGAACATACCGGTGGAAATTACATGACCGACGGCATGGGAATCGCTGTTTCTACGGATTTGGTCTGGGATGAAAACAGTTCTCTTTCTCATGCTCAAATCGATCAAATGATGTTAGATTATCTCGGTATTCAAACCTATCATGTTGTCGCCGATCCAAATAACGATTATATCAGACATGTCGATTGCTGGGGAAAATTCCTTGATGTTGATAAATTATTGATCAGGGAAGTTCCCACAAGTCATTCCCAATATGACGAGATCGAAGCAACTGTCGATTATTTTGAAGTTCAAACTTCATCTTACGGAACACCTTATGAAATCTATCGTGTTAATACTCCCAATGATGAACCTTACACAAATTCATTTATCCTGAACGATAAAGTATTTGTTCCGACTATGAATTCTCCTTCGGAAGATGCTGCTGCTATTGCTGTTTATGAAGCTGCAATGCCAGGTTATGAAGTTCTTGGATATTATGATTCGAGTTGGGAATCAACCGATGCTATTCATTGTCGATTAAGAGGAGTTGCTGATAGGGAAATGTTACATGTCGATCATGTTCCTCTTTCAGGAACTGTTCCTAATACACGAGTCGATTATGAGATCGATGCTACAATTGTTGCTTATAGCGGACAACCTTTGGTAGCTGCTTCATTACTCATATATTATAGAGTTGATGGAGGTTCGTATACATCTGTTACGATGACACATCAAAGCGGAAATACTTATCAGGGAATTATCCCTGAACAAGCAGGTGGAAGTGTAATCGATTATTATATTTATGCAGAGGATCAATCTGGAAATAGCACCAATCATCCGTTTATAGGCTCATCTGATCCTCATTCATTTACAGTTGATGGAGATCCTCCTGTTCCGGAAATAACCGTAACATCTCCCAATGGAGGAGAAGATTGGGAACTCGATTCAACTCATAACATCACCTGGACAAGTTCCAATACGAGCGGAAATGTGAAGATAGAACTTTATGATAATGGAAGTTTTTATAACACCATAATCAGCAGTACAACCGATGAT
>DRTC01000022.1 GCA_011372345.1 Candidatus Cloacimonadota bacterium | reverse complement strand
CCGGTTTTTAGTTCATGTAATATAACCAATAATGGAAGTTACGGAGTTTATTGTGTAAATACTACCGGAGTTACTTATGCACCTTATCCTTCATTTTCAGATTGTAATATTTCGGATAACGGCAGCTATCCGCTTTATCTGTATGCCGATAATGCAAAAGATATTTCCACTCCCATGACCTTTACCGGAAATGCTTACAACAAGATCTATCTCCAGGCAGATGACATTAATACCGGCACCTGGACAAATTTTGGGATTCCTTATGTAGTGGGTGGAAATATGGAAATTCCGGATGGAGAAACATTAACTATCGAAGCCGGAAATACTCTGAAATTTGCTGGCAATTATATCTTTACTGTGAACGGAACTTTGCTTGCTGATGGTGATGCTGCTAATCATATAACTTTTACTTCCAATCAATCGGTACCCACTCCCGGATTTTGGAAATTCATCCATTTCTATGCACCGGATAATCCCTGTATTCTCGATTATTGTGATATAAGTTATGCCGGAGCAGTCCATAGCGGTTCATCGAGAGGAAACATTCTTTTGCAGTGGTGTGGAAGTTATGTAAATTTCACCAACTGCACGATTTCACATAGTCTGTCTAACGGTGTTAAGGTCAGGGAATATTCAAATCCGGCTTTTACTTCCTGCGATATTACCTATAACGGCACTTACGGAGTTTATTCCGTTTCTTCCGGATATCCGCCTTATCCGTCTTTTTCAAACTGTAATGTTATGAATAACGGCAGTTACCCGCTATATTTATTGGCGGACAATGCCAAAGATATTTCCGCTCCGATGGCATTTAGCGGAAATGATCCGAATGCCGTCTTTCTGCAGGCAGATGATGTTAATACCGGCACCTGGAACAATTTAGGAGTTCCTTATGTGATCGGAGGCAATTTAACTATTCCGGATGGAGAAACTTTAACTATTGAAGCCGGAAATACGATGAAATTTGCGAGCAATTATACTTTTACGGTGAACGGAACTTTGATTGCCGACGGTGATGCCGCAAATCATATCACTTTTACTTCCAATCAACCATCACCTTCACCCGGTGATTGGAAATCCATCTATGTTTATGGTCCGGATGCTCCCTGCGTTTTCGATTATTGTGATGTCAGTTACGGAGGTGCTCTCTGGGGAAGCACTCATTACGGCAGTATATTTTTAGATTTGGCAGGAGGTTATTTCAATCCTACAAATTGCACGATTGAAAACGGGGCATCTAACGGAGTTTATCTTTATAGGAGTTGTAGTCCGGCAATTACTTCCACCACAATCCAAAATAATGCAGAAAG
Source organism: Candidatus Cloacimonadota bacterium (assembly GCA_011372345.1). Classification (NCBI taxonomy): domain Bacteria; kingdom Pseudomonadati; phylum Candidatus Cloacimonadota; species Candidatus Cloacimonadota bacterium. Next base: position 1,860 of record DRTC01000022.1, on the reverse strand, counting down.
CGGGATTTATTGCACTAATGGCGGGGCATATCCTTCTACGCCCTCATTAACCAATAGTAGCGTAATTAATAATTCGGGGTATGGGATATATTTGGAAGGATCAAGTTCGGCGATTTTCGGCACCAATCTTTCCGAATGGAATGATATTTACGGAAATGCGAGTTACGAGTTTTACAACAACACAACTAATGACATCACCGCTGAATACATTTATTGGGGAAGTGTCGATTATGCGTACATCAATAACAGCATTTACGACCAGAATGACAACGGCAGTTTAGGATTGGTCGATTATACGCCCTGGACAAATGCTGCTCACGATACGGAATATCCAATCTTTTTAGATTCTCCGGTTGTTACAATAACTATTGTTTCAGGAAATGTGAATCTCGATTGGGATGATGTGCCGCTGGCAACTTCCTACAAAGTTTATTCCGATACAGATCCTTACGGAGATTTTAATGCTTTAGAATACGATGGAACTGATACAAGCTGGAGCGAATCTGCGGATATGAAGAAGTTTTATTATGTGACGGCGGTGAATTAAGGAACTTGAGTCTTGAAGAGCGTAGTGAAATTGGAATTGAGGCGATTATAACAGGAATTTCAACTGCTGCTCAATGAAGTCCAGTCAGGAAGAATAAGTTGAACTAAAAAAGGACAGAAATTATTCTGTCCTTTTTCTTTCACAAATAATTTGACATATCCGGAGTAATATTTATTTGAAATTTATTGAATAAAATGAAATGTTTGCGAGGTTATAAATGATAAATCTAATTCCTCAATATATTGTTAAAAATCATAAAGAAAAAAGACTCGAAGGACATCTCGAAGCCGCTACCATGTTCATCGATATTTCCGGTTTTACCGCTATGACCCAGAGTTTGATGAGAAATGGAGATGAAGGTGCGGAAATATTAACGGAGATCATCAACAGGATTTTTACTCCTTCGATAGACATAATCTATCAAAATAAAGGTTTTATTTCCACTTTTGCTGGAGATGCTTTTACTTCGATTTTTCCAAATGATCGTGTAGATGTCGATTCAGCAATTTATGCTGCTGTCGAGATCCAGAAAATATTCCAGCAGATCGGAATCCAGAAGACCAGGTTCGGAATTTTCGAGCTGCAAATTAAAATCGGACTTTCTCTGGGAGAAGTAGAATGGAAAATTATCCAGACAGCAGATATGAATAGTTATTATTTCAGAGGAAAAACGATTTACCGGGCAACGAAATGTGAACATCTTTGCAGCGTGGGAGAGATAATTATCGACAATACTTTGAAGAAGCTGTCCAAAGGAAAATTCAGTGAAAAAAGTATCGGTTATTATATTGTAAATTCCGTTCCTGCTAACCTTGTAATCGAAACCCAAAAAATCAAACTGACCCAAAAAGAATTACAGCCTTTTATTCCTGATTCAATATTATATCTTAAATCGAAAGGAGAGTTCAGAAGCGTTATTTCCTGCTTTCTTTCGTTTCAACAGAAAGAGAATTTCCATCTTCATTTAAGCAGGATCATTCAATTGAGCAATGAATACGGCGGCTATTTCAACAAGATCGACTTCAGTGATAAAGGCGGAGTTATCCTTATTCTTTTTGGAGCTCCGATCTCAAAAGAGCAAATGGAGATCAGAGCCTGCGATTTTGCGTTGGAAGTTATAAGAACAAAAGGATTCTATTGCAGGATCGGATTAAGTTTTGGAACAGCTTTCACGGGCTTTATCGGAAGTGAAAAAAGAGGAGAATATACTGCTCTGGGAATGGCTGTTAATGTTGCAGCCCGATTCATGATGAAAGCAAATTGGACTGAAATTTTTCTCGACAGGTTTATCTATGACAAAATAAAAGCTAATT
>DRTC01000021.1 GCA_011372345.1 Candidatus Cloacimonadota bacterium | reverse complement strand
GCAGTTCAACCAGTTATCAGTTAAGTAGGATGATGCTTTAGTCCAATTTTCCCCCCCGTCAAGAGTATAGAAAATGTCCCAGCCGATGACCCAGCCGATATCCTGGTTTATGAAATCTCCGGTTACAGTTCCACCTGTTGTATTTTCAATATATTGGAGTGTCCATGTTTCTCCGCCGTCTGTTGTATGATGAACATTTCCAACTCCTCCGATGACCCAGCCTTCTGTATCGCTGATGAAAGAGAGTTTTCGTAAATCCATCCATTCATCGATAGTTTGCTGCATCCAGTTCTGTCCGCTGTCTGTTGTATGAATGACGAGACCGCCATCCCCCGAGATCCAGCCTTCATTGGGATTGATGAAATATACATCGAAGAATTCTTCAAAGGTCTGGAATGTTTGCTGATTCCAGGTTTGACCACCATCAGTTGTGTGTCTGATAAATCCCCAACTGCCAACAAGCCAGCCATTATTCGCATCGATGAAAAAAATATTATACAAACATTCTCCTGTTTGAATGTCTACGATTTCCCAATCAGTTCCTCCATTTGTTGTTGATAAAAGAGTTCCGTTCCAGCCTACGATCCAACCACTATTTTCGTTTTGGAAGAAAACTTTGTTCAGATCGTTTTCTGTTCCGGATGATTGTTCAATCCAGGAATTTCCTCCGTTTGTTGTTTTGAATATCATACCTGAATCTCCCACAATCCAGCCGGTATTTTCATCAATGAAAAAAACACCTTTCAGATGACTGCCGTCACCAATATAATCGATATTAAAGTCTTCACTACCATTTGTGATGTGCATAATAAGTCCAAAATCTCCAACTATCCAACCGGAATTTTCATCGATAAAATAAGAATCGCGATTAACATTTCCAGTTGGTAAAGGATTTTGCCAGAACCATCCGTCCTGGGAAAAGATTAAAATGCTAAATCCCCAGAATAGAAGCGATAGAATAAGTTTTTTTACTTTCATCATAACCTCCTTTGTTTGTTCAGGATTTGATTTTTCTTTTTCGCTTTTTTCTCTTTACTACTGCGTGTTTCTTTCTTTGATGATGAGATCAAGACTCTAGAGAGGAATATCAAAACGATCGCCAGAATTATGATCGTGATATTTTCAATTATATGAAGCAGAATATCCATTGTTCCTCCCGTTTTCAACCAAAATTAGTTTTCTTTTCACTTATCTTATTTGAAGTATTGAGGTTTCTTTCATCGAACTTCATCAATACTTCATAATACAAGGAATTCTTCATGCTTTTCCTACTTGATGAGGATCATCTTGCCGGAATATGTATTTTTATCTGTTTGAATAACATACATATAAATTCCGGAAGAGACCTTTCTACCATCAGAATCTTCTCCGTCCCAGGAAGTTCTAAAGTTCTCTTGAGCGTAATGACCTTTGTATAAATTCTTTATCATTTGACCTTTGGAATTGTAGATTGTAACTTCGAGATTTCCTGCTTCTTTCATTGAAAATCCGATCTCGGTGTTATGAGAGAATGGATTCGGATAATTGTAGATGCTGTATATTTCTATATCCGGAGCATCCGGATTTTCATTTTCACCATTTGGGATAGTTAAGGATATTGGTCCGTGTGTATTTGTATTTCCGGAAGCATCACGATTTTCTATCCAATAGAAATAAGTAGAATTTGTTTCAACATCATTTTCGTCGATAAAAGTATATTCCGTTGGTTCGAATGATGTTCCTGCTCCTGCAATCAAGATTGAATTAACTTGAAATGATTCATTCAAATTACTATTATGGGAACGATAAACATTCCAACCGACATTATTGGATTCGGATTGAGTTGTCCAGTTCAGGGTTGGAGTTCCGTCATGATAGAAAGCAGTGAAAGAGGATAGCTCAACTGGAGTGGGAGGTTCTCCTCCAATAACAAAAGCCAGATCGAGATATTCGTTATAAGGTTCCGGTGTCGTTAATTGCATCCATCTGGAATAAGTATTATCCCAATATACGGCTGTATCATTCCATGTATCTAAAGATGATTTCCATCCGACACCGATAGGATTAATACAGATATTCAACCAGTAAATGTTTCCTTCAATTTGTGTGAATGGATTTGAAATATTTTCAATATTGATTTGAAAATATTGCTGATGATCTGGTCTTACCGCTTGATTTTCTACCGGATCAAACCAACCTTGATCGCCAAAATAAGGTCCTCTAACAGTGAAATCACCTACAAAGAAATTTTCACCCCAAAGATATTCATCAGGTTGGCTATAGCCAAATTGACCTGGTGCTGGCATATCTGAATAGATAGCTAAACTGACAAAACTTATTGTTTGAACATCATCCTGTTCCCATGAAATCCAGAGATGAATGTCATCAACAGGACCAGTTTCGCTGCATTGCCAATCATCGGCTAAAGAAATATAATCGCATAAAAGTTCAACATCCCAACCATTTGGATCCGGTAGTTGCGGATAATGCATTTTGTGTCCGTCACCCGGATCCCAATCAGATAATAACAAACTTACCAAAACTACTAAACAAACTAACATCATTGATTTTTTCATCTTTTTCTCCTTTTTTGGATATAATTATCCTGTTTTTTGATCTTTAATTCAACGCATTGAATGTTCTCGAAAACTTGATTTTTCTAATTGCGATTTTCGTGCCAAAAAATAAAAGGAGAAGATCAGTTATTGTATTTACATATTTTAAAAGAAGATATGAGTATAGATCAAAGAAATTGGAATCTAATAAAATCAGTTTAGTGTTTTATTTATAAGACAGAATGTATTGGATTTGAGAAAAGTAACTCATTGCTCCTGCTTTGAGAAAAGTAACTCATAGCTCCTGCTTTGAGAAAAGTAACTCATTGCTCCTGCTTTGAGAAAAGTAACTCATTGCTCCTGCTTTGAGAACTAAACATCTATC
>DRTC01000020.1 GCA_011372345.1 Candidatus Cloacimonadota bacterium | reverse complement strand
TATAATAAGTGTGATAAAAAGAACTAATAATAGCTTTCTCATAATATCCTCCCAATTGAAATCACAAATCCAAAGTCCTGTTCAGTTTCAATATGTCAAATTATTTTCCTCTCGTTCCCAAACTCCTGCAAATCTTCTTTCTGTTCCTGCTGAGCAGTCGGATTCAAATAATTTCATTTTAAGTTTTTTTGAACATTTATCAAATAAAGTAAGGGCTTTTCACTTACCAAAATCACTTCCGGAGTATCACTTTTGAAAAAGAAAAATCCGCTAATTCGATGATCAGCATTTCGTTAACCAATTTCGGTTCTCCCAGAATATTATTCAGGATCTCTTGAGCCATTAGGGAACCGATAGTCAGAACAGTTGTTGGGATAACGGGTATAATTGAATCTCTGTTCTTCATGTTTGGATAGATATCTTTCAGTCTTTGAGTTTTCTCCGGAATGATAGTTGTGATCTGACCAAAATCAGATTCAACTCCACCATGAACGAGGAACTGGTCTTTTCGTAAAAGTCTTTCCAAAGCAAACCTGCTTTCAAAATTATCAAGACAATCAGCAATTCCATTAAAATAATGGTTCTTAAATTCTATTAAATTAGATTCTGTGATTTTTATTTGCAGAGGAATAATATCTGAATGATCTGAAATTGCTTTTAATTTATTTCGAGCAATTTCAGCCTTTGGTTTTCCAATATCATTATGATCATACAAAATCTGCCTGTTCAAATCGGATCCGGTTACAATATCAAAATCAACTAAAATCAATTTCCCGATCCCGGAACGAACAAGAATTTCCGACACAACGCAACCGAGTCCGCCTATTCCGGCAATCAGAATCGAGGAATTACGGACGATCTCCTGTTTTTCCTTTCCCCGGAAAAGGATATTTCTTGAAAAAATTTCAGGAAACTCCATCTAACCTCCTCCGCCGGGTGGAAAGATCGAAACCTTATCTCCATCTAAAACAATAGAATCTAATTTCTGCAGATGAAAAATATTCCTGCCGTTGATGAGGATCATTGTTCCTTGTTTCAGTTCACCTTTTTCGTCGATGAGTTTAAAAAGGAATTTTTTATCAATTTTTTTTTCAGTTTCTTTTAATAGATCGAGTATTGAAAGGTCTTGAATTTCCAGATCAATTTCGGATAGTTTTAAAAATATTCTTATCAAACTATAAAATTTTATTTTGATCATACTTTGATTTTTTGAAAGTGATAATTCTGTCAAACCTTTTGTAGCACAGAATTGCATTCTGTGGAAAAGTAACTCATAGCTCTGCTTTGAGACATGACAAAAATTTTTAATAATTCAAAGCAGGAGCAATGTGTTACAAACAAAAACAGCCTCTCTTTTGGAGAAGCTGTCTTTGCGTTTGAGGGAGGTATATTATGTCCTCAATTGATCATTTCATTAAGATTTATCCTTCATAGCTTTTTAATCTCCATAGTTTTAACGAAGGAGATCAGCGGAGAAGGATCATTTTCCTGGTCAGAGTTTCGCTTCCTGATCGTAATTTGTAGAAATAGATTCCGGAAGAAACAGGTTTGCAGGCTTCATTTTTTCCATCCCATTCAGCAGAATTAATTCCTAATTCGTAATTCGTAATTCCTAATTGCTTTACTTTCTGTCCTTTCATATTATAAATAAAAATCTCCGTGTTCTCCATGTGCTCTGTGGTTAGATTAAAAGAGATTGTAGTCGTTGAATTGAAGGGATTAGGATAATTACTTATTTTTGTAATTGAATTATAAAGATCATCTTCTATGAAAGTTGATCCCATGTTAGATTCTCCGGGAGTTGGCTGATTAGAGATTTCCCAGATAAATGAACCATCGGGAATACGACAACTGGAATTATTTCCGATCTGATATCCAAAACTCAATGTATCTAATGGAAGAACACCGTTTTTATCATAGATTCCCAGAAATTCACCATTGGCGTTCAGCTTGAAATTAGCATGGAATGATCCCTGTTCTGAGTTGTTATCAGCCCAGATCATTTGATGATCGAAAGGATCGATGATCGTTTCAGGGAATTTCCATTTATCAGGAATAGAAGGATCATCAGTAATGAAATATCCTGCGAGATTTACAGGTTCTTCATTGGAATTGTAAATTTCAATCCAGTCATCATAATCTCCATGTTCATCAGCAATAAAATCAATGTTATCTGCCATAAATTCATTCACATATATTCCGGAAATTCTATCTGGAATATCGAATGCTTCTAATTGAATATTCAAACAATCTCTTCTATTAGTGATAAAAGGTTTTAAGCCGACAATAGTCTGGATTCCAACCGGAATATTTTCTTCCAATCCAATTTCAAACTGTTCATTAGTAAACATCTTTAAAGAATCATCATAAACTGCTTCCCGAATAAGATCAGCCCATTGATCGATTATAGGGTAGTAGATGTCTTCTCTGAATTCATTATCCATAAGATATTGATAGATCATTAGATAAATTTCACGATATTCATCTATGGCAAAGGTTCTGTTCACGAGAGGTCTGTTGAAAGCAGGAGGTTCTCCGAAAAAAATTTGAGTGTTATAAATGGATGCTGGTGGAACTCCGATATTGTAAAGTCCGAAAGAAAAATTAAAATCCCAGGGAATATGAATGAATTTATCTGTGTCATTTCTGTGATAGATATAATAATTATGACCATGACCAATATAACTGTCAAAATTCACGAACATATTTGTAATGGCAATGAAGTACAGGAAATTATGAATATGAAAGACCTGTTCTATTTCATCGGGATATTCTGCAAGAGTAGTGTTGTTTATTCTGTCGATCAGATAAATAAGATCAGACCAGTCATTTTCCAGTTCATTTGTTTTTAATTCATATTTATTATAATAAGATTCCTGTTCTTCTCCCAACCAGACGAGATGTCCTATTGGATCTCCCTTAAAAAGATTACCATCTTCATTATCACCGAAATTTTTTTCTAAAAACCTTTTATTTATCTGCTCAACATTTGTATAAAGTCCCCAATAACTTCCATTTATAAAAAGCTTTATAAAATTAGCTCTGGGTCCTGGGATGTATTTATTAACGACATCTGCGAAGATTTTTTCTCTTATTTGAGTAGGATCATTATATCCATTACTCAAACTCAACTTATCAAGTCCGTAGAATTCCTGATCTTCGACAAAAGCATCAAATTTGATCTTAAATGGTTTTTTCCAGGAAGGATAATTCATGGATCCACCACCTTTAAATCTGGTCCCGACATTTTCATAAATTTCATTGTTAAATTCAAAAGTAGCAGAAATATATTCATGACTGCCATTATCATAGTTTTCCTGAAGAAGTTCAAGAAAATTTTCTTGTTCAAAAGTAAGATGAAATTCGTGAACTTGAGTATCATCAAAAACATAATCAGAAATATGTGCAAGACAGTTTATCCCAAAGAAATAAAAAAATAGCAAAAACAAAAAGTTTTTTAAGTAAAATCGTTTTAAATTCATGATTCTCCCTCTATTTCTAAATTATAAAAACTGCAATAAGTATGCCAAAAGTATCAGAAATTTTACAGGTAATTAGTATGGTTAATCCGTTTAATATCCCATTATTAGAGCTATTCCAATCCAGAGCTGGTTTATTAATGATCTTATGGTTTTTTAAAATGAGTCGATTGAGGGACAAAATAAAATTTATGACTCACTATGACGATTTTAACAGATCCAATTATACAATATCTTAAAGATCCATTAAACAAAAACAGCCTCTCTTTTGGAGAAGCTGTCTTTGCGTTTGAGGGAGGTATATTATGTCCTCAATGGATTATTTAAAGTTTAGTTCAAATGACCAGTGGTTAATTTTGAATTTCGTAAGTCCTTATTTTTCAACCTCTGTGTCATCTTGAACTAAACTGAAATTGGGTCAAATG
>DRTC01000019.1 GCA_011372345.1 Candidatus Cloacimonadota bacterium | reverse complement strand
GAAATATTTTTTGCCAAAAAATGTTAGAATTTTAGAATTAAGTGACTAAATAATAAGAGAGCAAGAGAATGTAATGAGAAATCTGAAATATGGATCAAATTAATATTTTTATCGAGGAATTTCTTACATTTTTTTCTTTTATCCTGGTTAAGTAGGATTTCAAGAAAAATATTTGTATCTGCTAAATACATTATCTCAACTTCATTGCCTGATGTTGTAATTCTACAGATGTAAATTGTTCTTTTAAATCTTCTAAACCGCCTTCCCAATTGAACTCGATTTTATTTTTGGTTTTGTCTTTCTTTTGGTATTTCTGTATGATGAAGTCAATGAAATCTGAAACTTCTCTTTTCAAATCTTCCGGTAATCTATTAATTTTTACTTCTAAAGTTCTTTCATGATTCATTATTTACCTCCCAAATCACAAGATAATATAAATCGAAATCACAGAATTATGTCAAGTATCATCTCAAAATCAATTTTTTATGTGATTAAATTTTAAGATTTTACTCTTATAATACTTTGCTCTCTCAACCATTTCCTCTTCATCGACATTAATTAAATTTCTATCTTTCATCACGATCTTTCCATTGATAATAACATCTTTTACCTGTTCGGAAGTGATAACATAAACGAGATGAGAATACGGATTATAAACCGGTTGAACACAAATATCGTTGGTTTCGATTAAAATCAGATCAGCCTTTTTCCCGATTCCGATTGAACCGATTTCCTTTTCTTTATTTAGAGATTTTGCTCCATTTATGGTTGCCATTTTCACAACTTGTTCAGCCGGTAAAAAGGTCGGATTATTATTCAGAGTTTTATGAAGAGTTGAGACAATTCCCATTTCCTCGAACATACTCAAATTGTTATTGCTGGCGACTCCATCTGTTCCAAGTGAGAGATTTACTTCATGTTTCAGGTATTTTTTAATGGGAGTAAATCCGTTAGCGAGTTTTAAGTTGCTTTTTGTATTGATGGAAACCGAAATATTTTTTTGAGAAAGGATTTCCATTTCTTTGTCATTCATCCAGATTCCGTGAGCGATCAGAACTTTATTCTCAAAAAGACCGAGGGAATCGAGATATTCGACAGGTCGGAGTATGTGTTTTTTCAAGCATTCATTCACTTCCTTTTCTGTTTCGGAAAGATGGATATGAAGAAGAAGATCGAGTTTGGAAGCCAGTTCTTTTGCTTTGATCAGGTTTTCTTTTCCGCAAGTATAAATGGCGTGAGGAGCGATGGCAAAATCTATCAATTCGTCATCTTTGTATTTCTCATTCATTTCTTTGATATAAGAAAATATCTCATTTGCATTTTGATAATTTGCAACCGGAAAATCGAGAACACCTTCTCCGAGAACTGCTCGAATTCCAACTTTCTCACACGCTTGAGCAGTTTCATCTCCGAAGAAATACATATCATTAAAAGTCGTGATCCCGTTTTTGATCATCTCTGCTGCTCCGTGTAAAGCCGCATTATAAACCAGTTCCTTTTTCATAAATTTATTCTCAACAGGCCAGATATGTTTCTGCAGCCATTCCATCAACGGCAGATCATCTGCCAGACCTTTGTAATAACTCATTGCGAGATGTGTATGAGTATTAACAAATCCTGGCATTACGATTTTGTTTTTTGCAGAAATAATTTGTTTGGGATCATATTTTTTAGATAAATCTTCATTATTCCCGATTTCGATGATTTTTCCTTTATCGATTATTATAGATTTTTTTTGAAAGAAATCTTTATTTGTATTGAATTGGAGGATGAATCCGTTTTTTATTAAAAGATCGATTTTTTGCATGATATTCCTTTATGTATCACAATCAATCCTGATTGTGTCTTTTTTCTCGAGATGGTTGAGTAATTCTCTCAAACAAGATTGTTTGAGTTACAGTATCACAATCAATCCTGATTGTGTCTTTTTTCTCGAGATGGTTGAGTAATTCTCTCAAACAGGATTGTTTGAGTTACAGTATCACAATTAATCCTGATT
>DRTC01000018.1 GCA_011372345.1 Candidatus Cloacimonadota bacterium | reverse complement strand
GTATTTACTCAGTTAGATAATAGTATGAAGGAAGCTAATGATTTAAGAATACTTAACTATCTTACGGAGAGAATTCATTGTTTTCAGTATTAGATTTTAATTTACAGAATTCACATTTCATTTTCTTAATTAGGATTGATTGAGTTACAATTACCAACCTCCGGAAGCTCCACCACCACCAAAACCTCCGCCACCGCCGGAGAATCCGCCAAAACCTCCAAATCCGCTTCCGCTGCTGCTTCTTCCGCTTCCTCCGAGCATACTTCCCAGAAAGATCATCGGTAATAAACTTCCTCTTCTCCCTCGTCTGCGGGAAGAACCAAGAAGCATCATCATCACAAAGATGATCAAGCCGAACGGGATTTGTGCTTTTTTGGATTTCTTTTTTGATTGTTGGAATTTTGCTATCTCTTCATCGGAAATTTCAAATTCTTTGGAGATCAGACCTGCCATTGCCAGCAGTCCGTTAGAAATTCCCTTGAAAAAACTTCCTCTTTTGAATTCAGTAACGATCAGATTCCTGATGATGTAATCCGATTTAAGATCCGTTAAGATATGTTCCAAACCATAACCGACTTCGATCCTGACTTTCTTCTCTGCCAACGCGACCAGCAATAAAGCTCCATTATCGTATTCTTTCTGACCGATCTGCCATTTTTCTACAACTCGAATCGAATAATCTTCCAGGTTTTCTCCTTCTAATGAGGGAATTGTCAATAACACGACCTGGGAAGAAGTTTTTGCTTCCGTTTTGCGTAAGCCCGTTTCTAATTGCGATTCTTCGGAAGAATTCAATATTCCGGCATAATCATTGATCCTTCCTTTCAGTTTGGGAACATCCAATGCAAAAACCGGAAAATAATTAGCAACGAACAAAACGAACAAAACAAACAATTTTATATTCTTCATAATTATTTCTCCAGGATTTCGATGTCGTCTTTGAGTTCGTTTTTATCATCCGGTTCTATAGGAAAATGTGCAGACAGCAATTCTCCGCATTCGGTTATCGAATCACTCAGGTTCTTAACAAGAGTATCTTCTTTCACACCTTTAATAATATGAGCAACGATGGAATTCCATTTTTCTTTGGGAATTTTCTCGCTTATCCCTTTATCTGCCAGAAGTTCGACTCTCCTTTCCAAAAACGAAATAAAGATCAAAATACCGGTTCTGTCTTTCGTATCATAAACTCCGGATTCCATAAAATAGCGAACCGCTCTTTCATTCACTTTCTGCTGCATTACTTTTTTAGGGATGATCAACCTGTCGATAAAAGATAAATTTGCCAGGAAATAAAAGATCGAGATTACCAAAAATGTGGAAAAGCCATAAAAAATAAGAAGATAATTATTGGAATATTCCCAGAACATATTCCTGATAATACTTTCGATACTTCCAGCGAAAAACATCATTATAAAGAAATAGATGAAACCGCAGATCACAGCAAAAGTTAGTTCATAGATCGCATAATCATAACTTTCTTTGATGATGGCAGTTGCGATCTCTCCGGAAGTTTTGCTTTCTGCTTTACTTACGGCTTGTTTGATCTTATCTAATTCTTCTTTGGTAAACTTTATTTTGGACATTATTGCTCCTTTTTCTTGTTCACGGATTACACGGATTTAACGGATAAAATGAATTAATGTTAATCCAACATTCCGAATATTTTTTGATTTTCTTTTTAGAGAATTTCAGAAAATATTATCAGATAAACTCACTTAAGTCAAGTCAGCTAAAGCAAACTTAACTCAAGTTCTGTTAATCCGTGTTTATCCGTGTAATCCGTGAGCCATAATTTTTAAAACTCAACTTTCGGTGCCGTCTCTGCTCCTTCGGTTGCCTTGAAATACATCTTTTCCGTGAATCCGAACATATTTGCCAGAACTACTCTTGGGAATCTCTTAATGTAAACATTATACATTTGAGCGGCTTCGTTAAATCGTTTGCGTTCGACTGCTATCCTGTTTTCAGTTCCTTCGAGTTGACTCTGCAAAGCCAGGAAATTCTGATTAGCTTTTAATTCCGGGTACTTTTCCATAACCACCATCAATCGCTGTAAAGCTCCGCCAAGAGTGCTTTGTGCTTGCTGGAATTTCTGGAACATGGCTGGATCATTCAGCACCTGTTCGGAAATGTTGAAAGTTCCGCCTGCTTTAGCTCTTGCTTCCGTAACCGCTGTAAATGTCTCTTTTTCGTGTTCAGCATAACCCTTGACTGTATTTACCAGGTTCGGTATCAAATCATATCTGCGCTGATATTGGTTTTCCACCTGGCTCCATTTTGTTTTCACTCCTTCATCCAAAGTAACCATCATATTGTAAGAGTTTTTTCCGTAAGAATATAACGAAATAGCAATTATAATGATGACAGCTATTACAACGAAACATCCTATTTTAAATTTTTTACTCATTCTGGTTCCTCCTGTTTCTCATTAGAAACAAAAATCAAAAAACATAATAAACACACAAGATTTTTATTTAATCAGAGAAAATTAATTTCAATAAGTTAAGACATTTTAAATAATTTACCTTGACTTTATAACAAAAAAAAATTGTATATAAAAAAAAATAAAACTAGAAAGTAAGGAAAAATATGATTATTGAGATTATATTTAGAAATAAATAAAACAAATATGAGTCCACTCTAAAAAGGCAATAATTTGGAATATGTATGAAATTTTACCCGAAATTTGGAAACTGATGAATCGGTTAATAACCTCTATCTTCTTATTAACCACCAACTTAAGTTGGTGGTTAATGAAACAGGAAAAAGTATTAACCGTTTTAACGGTTTCTAATTTTATTGAATTTGACCTTTATAGAGTAGACTCAAATATTATTATCCATTAATATTAGAGGTTGTAAATGAAGAGGAAATTTTATGATGAATATTGAAAGCAAGATCACACATCTACAAAATAAATCAAGGGGTACATGGGAAAAAAAATTTAACGAATTGCGTAAATGGATAAAAAAATACAACAGATATCCAACAAAAGAAGAAAATTCCAATCTGTATTTATGGATTAGTACACAAAGAAATCTGCGGAAAAATTCAAAAATAAATAAATATCGGAAAAATAAACTTAACTCTATAAATTTTATTTGGAACCAGCATGATTATAATTGGCATAAGAAATATAAGCAACTTTCTGATTTTAAAAAAGACAAAGATTATTGGCCAAAACAAAAAAATAAAACAGAACCTGAACACACATTAGCTGTATGGATGCTGGATACGAGAATAAAATATAAAAAGAATAAATTAACAGAACATCAACTGGAATTGTTAAATAGAATTGGATTCCCATTAAAAAACCTTATCAGAAGGAGATGGGAGACATTTTATGGAAAATTAACAAACTGGTTGAAAACATATAAAGAATTTCCCAATTATTTAGGAAAAAGAAAAGATGAAAGGAATCTTTATATTAATTGTTTATATAAATATAATAAATATGTAAATAATAAGCTTGAAGATTATCAAAAAAAACAACTGGATTTAATTGGTTTTTCCAAATTCAAAGAAGTTAATGAACAAATAAAGAGAGATGTTATAAAAAAACGGAGTTTTGAAATATGGGAGAAAAATTATAAAAATCTATATCACTTTGTAAAAACGGCAAAACGATTACCGGAACCAAAGTATGAAAAGGAAAGAAAATTATCTTACTGGATTTGTAAACAAAGATCAAAATATAGAAAAAATGAACTTAATCAATTTCAAATAAAAAAACTGAATGAACTAAATATTTTTTTTGGAACTGATACAATTTCTTTAATGGTTTCTAAATTAATTAATGAATTGAAAATATTTAGGGAAAGAAATCCGAATAGATGGCCTACTGTTTCCCAAAAAAGAAAAAGAGATGAAAGACTTTTGGCAAAAAAATTACATTATTGTCGAAATAAATATAGAATTAATAAATTATCCAATGAGGAAATCCAACTGTTTGAAAATATGAATTATTCTCTAAAACAGACTACTCCACCTTACAAGTCATTTAACGAGAGAATAATCGAAATTAACAAATTGAAAAAAAAGTATGGAAAGATAAAAGTTTCTGGGGATACTGAATCAAATTCTGTTTATCAATGGATAATAAAACAAAGGAAAAAGTATAGAAACGGAAAACTTACTGATGAACAAATTGCTATCTTGAAAAAAAACAATTTATTAGAAACTAAAAGAGTTAATTCTTAATGATAAAACTGATGAATTATAAAAAATGGAAATGTGAGGAGGTTTATTTGTGAACTACCAAAAATTAGCCATCGAAAAAGCGGATTCACTCGGTGTCGAATATGCTGACATCCGCATCCAGACAACTCATTCAGAAGTAATTTATCTGCGGAATTTGAGTTTAAAGAATACACGGGATAATGTCATTCGCGGTTACGGAATCAGAGTTCTTAAAAACGGAGCCTGGGGATTTGCACATAGCAATGTTTTTACAAAAGAAGCAGTGATCAAAACTGTGGAAAGAGCATACAAAATTGCCCTGAATTCAGCGAAGATCAAGAATGGAGAGGGAATCAAACTTGCAAGCGAACGCAGTTACATCGATTCTTACCGAACTCCGGTAAAGATCGATCCGTTCCAGGTTCCGCTGCGGGAGAAAGTGGATCTGATGCTGGAAGTGAATAAAACCATGCTCAACTTTCAAGAGATCAAGCAGGCGATGTTCTTTGTCCATTCTCAAACAGATGACAAAATATTTGCATCAACGCTCGGATCGAAACTTAATATTTCCACAACCTTTGTTGCTCCCATGATTACTGCTACTGCAGTTACTGAAAATGACAGTCAATCACGATCTTTCCAGAGCGGAGGACAGGCAAAAGGCTGGGAAATGATCCTGGAAAATAACTTTCTGGAAAAGGCTTCTTTTCTGGCAGAAGAAGCGATCATCAAAGTAAATGCTGAATCTTTGAAAGAGGAAAAACGGAGAGACCTGCTCCTCGATCCGGTACACTTGTCCCTGACAATGCACGAATCTGTGGGTCATCCAACCGAACTGGATCGAGTTCTCGGATGGGAAGCTGATTTTGCGGGAATTTCTTTTGCTACTCCTGAAAAATTAAAGAATTACAAATACGGTTCTGAAATCGTGAATTTGTCTGGTGATAACACTTTGGAAGAGGGATTGGCAACTGCCGGATACGATGACGACGGTGTTCCCGGACAAAAATGGCAGATCGTCAAAAACGGCATTCTGAACGAATACGGAACAACTCGCGAAACTGCCCCTTTTATTGGAGAAAAAATGAGTCGCGGCTGCAATCGAGCCACCTATTATTACGATTTCCCGATCAATCGTATTCCGAACCTTTATCTGGAACCGGGAGAAAAACCACTCACACCCCAGGAACTCATTTCCGATACGGAAGATGGAGTTTACATCGAAGGTCAAGGTTCTTTCTCTATTGATCAGCATCGAGAAAACTTTCAATTCGGCGGAGATATGTTCTGGGAGATCAAGAATGGTAAGAGAGTGCGACCGCTGAAAAAGATCATCTACAAATCCAACAATCCCGAATTCTGGAACAGTGTAGATGCAATTTGTGACAAGCGTTTTTGGAAACCTTTCGGTGTCGTAAACTGCGGGAAAGGACAACCGATGCAAGCAGGAAGGATGACGCACGGAGCATCTCTGACTCGATTCAGAAAAATTCGTGTGGGAGGTTCACAATGATAGATATATTTGAAAAAGCCGGAAAATTCATTAAACAAAATTGCACTGCAGATGATTTCGTTCTCCGCATAAACCGTTCCGATTCCCATAAGACCAGATTTGCTCAAAATGCGATAACTCAACACATCGACGGTTCCAATTTTTCCGCAGGATTGAATGTTGCTTTCGGGAATAAAACCGGAACCGCTTCTATCAACCAGATCGATGAAGATTCTCTAAAACATATTATCAAGACAGCAGAGGAAATCGCAAAATTGAATCAGCCGGATCCGGAATTCGTTCCTTCAGAAAGGAAACACAAATTACCTGTTGTGAACAATTTCTCCCAAAATACTTTTGCAATTCCAGTTGAAGAAATGGTTGATAACATCAGAAAGTGTGTAAAAAATGCAAAATCAAAAGATGCTGTTTTATCAGGGATTACGAGTAAAAATCTATGGGGATCTTATCTCATCACAAAAAATGGTTTTGAAGGATTCGACAAATTTTCGTCATTTTCCCACTCGATGACCTTGAAAAAAGATACAGTGGAAACCAAAGTATCCCGAGCAATGAAAGATTATAAACTTTTCAACCTGAATAAAGAGATCGAGCAATTGAATTCGCAATTCGATTCTCTGGGAAAACCCCAGAAAACAGCACCTGGAAAATACAATGTGATCTTACGCCCGGCAGCAGTGGATAATCTATTTTCTTTTTTTTATTGGATGATGAATATGCGCGATGCTGATGAGGGTGTGAATCCTTTTACTGGTCAGCTCGGGAAGAAATTCTTCGGAGACAAATTCACTTTGAGATCAACGATCGATGACAATTCTCTTATCTCTCCCAAATTCGGGAATGAAGGACTTCCGAACCAAAACATAAACTGGGCAAAGAATGGAATTCTCAAGAACTTGCCTACAAGCAGATATTATGCACAACTTAAAAATCTGAAACCTGTTTCGTTTTCCAATTTCGTTATCGACGGTGGGAATACGACTGAGCAGGAAATGATGAGTTCAGTTGATTCCGGTTTGATCATTAATAATTTCTGGTACATCCGATTTATCGATAAAAAGAAAGGTGAACTTACCGGAATGACGCGTGATGGTGTGATGTATTTTGAAAACGGAAAGATAAAAAATTCAGTCAATAATTTCCGGTGGAACGAAGTCCTGCACGATGTTACCTGCAGAATACTTTCCTTGGGACCAAGTATTCTGAAAGACAGTTATACAAAAGTTCCAACGATGCTGATCAGGGATTTCAATTTCGTGGATACGAGCAGTTTTTAAAAGTTGCTCACGGATTTTCAAGGGTGGGGCGGATAAGAAAAAAAGTAAGCAACGAATTCATCTTCGTTTTAAACTTTGACGGGACAAGCAAAACGAACAAAGGAAAAGTAAACACCGATATTGTAACACATTTTTGCAAAATGTGAAATTAGACTGGACTTCATCCGGCTATGGACGGACGGAGTTCTGTCGAAATGTAAATTCGAGGATTAATTCCACAGAGTTCAATTCTGTGTTACTCTATCCCTTTCAATCCATCAATCAAACGACTGCGTTTTTCCTCATCTGTAAGTTTATCATTACGATGAAAGAACATTTTCTTCCATCTGCCATGAATCGGATTGGGCAGAATGATAAACTTCCTACCAAATTCGGCTTTATACTGATCAACAAGTTCTTTCCTGTGTTGGATGTGATCTCCGTAAAAAATCTGGGAAAAATCAAGAAGGTTATCACCAATCAGAAGAATTAATTCATATCTTTCAGAAATTGAATCCCTTCTTTCGGTCTTGTCGGAAATTTTGTTCTGCCGCATCAGAAGGTGTTCTTTATTAACTTGTGGAAATCCAAGTTTGTTTAGATTATTTAAAGTAAATTCTCTATATTTATCATCTCTATTTGTGATATAAAATATTTGGAATCGGAGATTGTCCGCTTTTTGCAAAAATTCCAAAGCACCAGGAACTGCTTCTGCTTTTTCCTTTTTTATCCAATATTCGAACGATTCATTAAAATCTTCATTCTTGATTTTCTCTGCTCGATAGAAGGAATTATCTAAAATTGTTTCATCAACATCCACCACAATTGCTTTTGTTGTAGCATTTTCTTTTGCTTCCATAATTCTCGTTTCAGCAAGGTTGTAGGCTTGATAACACAATGCTCGATATTCTGCAGCAGTCTGCTGCCACAAAACAGAAGTGAGGTATTTTTCTTCATTGATCTTGACTGCATTTAAACAAATGAATGACAGAAAAATAAAATATACGATTATTTTTCTCATAAAATCCCTGCCTTGATTTTTTTTTTTGCAATAAAAAAAGATACTTGGATTTTGGCAATGTTTTCTCTCTATTTCTAAATAATTTAGTAAATGAAAAGAGTCCCCCAAAATTTATATTGGAAGACTCTTTCGTTTGTACCAGGAGAGAATTTAAGTATTTTAAATTCGAAATCAGAAATCTGTATTTAGAAGTTCATATTACTTCTTCCTGTTTTTCGATTATGGTTTATCACTCACCACAACGCGAAAGAATTTCATATCTTCACCTGTGAGAGGATAATCGTAATCCAGATCCGTTGTTGTTTCTAAATAAGTCGTTTCATCACAATCAAATTCCGGTGAGTTTGACGCATAAATTTTATACCAGATGCCGTTTATTTCCGGGTAGTGATTTCCCTCGAAAGTTCCGTATTCCACTTCTTCCCAGGATAATCGCATAAAACTTCCGTTCTTCGCGATCACTGCTCGCGTTTCATCAGGAGGAATATTATCGAGTGAATAACCTGAATCAGGTTCGGACTCGTAATATTCATAAAGGTCGTGATAGATCACTTTGAAGGTCGAGTAATGCGTATCGGTTTCAGATGAATCTGCCAGAGTAGGAGCAATGTAGGAATATTCATCATACTGCAGAGCAGGAGTTTCTCCGATGTAAGTCCAAACTTCGTCTTCTCGTTGCCAGAAGTATGTTTTGTTAGGATTCTGACGCGATAACTCGATGATTGTGTAAGGCTCGGAGTAAATGTTTGGAAAACTTTCAGTACGAAGAGTTTTCTGTTTAGAAGTTCTTTTTTTAGATGAAATCGTGCTCTGATCTTTTCCCAACAAAACAACTCTGAAATCTTCATCTAATCTCCAGATCGAGTAATAAGTATCGATGGCATATTCATCATCATATCCGCATTTATTCCAGACGATTTGCACTTCTCTCCCTTGATCATCAGGAACATCGTCGATGGAAGTTATGATTGGAACTCTGATATCGAGTTGAGGAAACAAGAAACCGAGAAAACCATCATAATCAGTATCAGTAACCGAACCTTGCACTCTTTCGGCAATTGCTGTAGTTACGGAATATATTCCGTTTGTTTGCTGTCCGCCGGCAGCATTGAAGGAGCATCTTTCGAATTGATAATCAGCAAAAAGGGTGAAAGTGATGGTCATGCTTAAAATAAAAAAGAGCAGGTTTTGTAGTATCATCGACGCCCGTGTGATTTCTTTTTTTTTCTTGGAATCGCGTGGGGACGATGGGGCTGCTGTATCATCGTCATCTCGACGGTTTCCCTTTAATATGCCAATCGAGCTGAAAGAGAAATCGCTTTTATTGTTATCTTTCGGGAATGATTGATTGAATTTTTCTTTTCCCATCGGGACGATGGGGATACTGATAGGAGAACGAATATTTTTATGTTTCATGTTCGATTCCTCCTATTTGCAATTTACATAAACTTTGATCTTGTCTTTTCCATTGGAGTCTTCGAGGGCTTTACCGACAATTCCGGTTGTCCAGAGATCATCTGTTCTTTGGATTTCTCTTACTTTTCCATCAGTTTCGGAAACGGTTACTTTTTTTCCTGCTTTGATATTAGAGTTTTTAATGACTTTTACTTCAGCTTGCCCAAAAACGATAATGGAAAGGTAATCTCCATTATTTACATTTCCTTCGTCAAAACGAAGACTTTTTTCAATTTCGGTTTTATCATCTTTTAATTCCCGGATATCTTCATTTAGTTTAACTTTATAAGCAACTACACCAATCACAGCTTCGGAATTATCTTTACTTGCTTTGGTAACATTTATGATCGCTAGATCGTCTTCCCCGAGATCGACTTCATCAATTCCACCGGAAAGGCTGACAATATCTCCTGCTTCCAAAACGGAAGAACCTGTATTCTTACCATAAGTGCGTGAACCGGTTTCGGTTAGATATCTGCATTGGATATCATCTGTAGTATAAACACCCCATTCATGGCTGCTGTCTGTTGTATTTGCATCGACACCGTTAACATCACCGTTTACATCGATTCCGTCATAATTTGCTGAATTGACATAAAGACCATTATAACCAACAGAAGAAATGTAAATTCCTTGTGCTCCCGTTGAGCTGATAAACATACCCGAATTACTACATGATCCAATCACAATACCATAAGAACCAGCAGAATCTATATCTAATCCGTTACCATTCGCTAAATTGACATGAAATCCGTCCTCCTCTGCAGATTCGATAAGAATTCCATTTATATCAGCCTGTCCCACATAAAGTCCGTTTCCTTCCGCTCCAGCAACTTCAAAACCATTGTCATCTGAACTTTCCGTAGATGTCGAAGGATTACCAGCTTGCCCAACACGAACACCATCTTGTCCGGCATTATTGATGCGAACACCTTGCGAACCAGCATTGCTGATCCATAAGCCGTGTCCTCCTGCGTTATAAAGAACATAACCATGATCAGAAGCATTATTGATTTTCATACCATAACTACCGGTTGATTCTATGTAGATTCCGTCATCACTTGTAGAATCGATATACATTCCATAATCTCCGGCATTTTCAATATGAATTCCATCATTTGTTGTGTTATAAATATGAAGACCATCTACATCTGCTTGCCCGACAAATACACCGTTTCCTTCTGCTCCGGCAACTTCAAAACCATTTGATAAAAGATTGGATTGAGTTGTAGAAGGTGATCCGACTGATTCCACATAAAAACCATCATTTCCTGTAGAATCAATTATCACTCCTCGATGTTCGGTATTTTGAATGTTGATACCGATTCCCGCTTGATGAATATCAATTCCCGCTCCATAATTATTGGCATTGATAATATGGAATGTTCCGTCCGTCGAGTTTGCATACATTGTATCCGGTCCCGCTTTATGAACATAAGTTTCATCATAAATTCCGGTAATTCCGGTCAGGTTGGAACCGTCTCCATAAAAAGCAGTTGCGGTCAAATCACCGGTGATATTTACATTTCCAAATTCATCCTGCTGAACAAGATCACCAAGATGAGCTCCTTCCAGAGAATAGGCATAATTTGCCGAATCAGCAACAATAGCAGAAACCGAGTAGTATGAACATAATGAGGAATCAGAGTAAATTGATTCTTCCGAAATGAGGGAGTATGGAACTGAAAGAATCTGCTGACGCGGAGACATCTCATCTCCTCCCAATTGAAAAGTGATCCACAATTCCGATGCGTCAAAAAGACCTTCCGGAAAAGCAGTGTCGCTTCCTAATTCCACAGAAAATATTCCATCTACAATTTCAACGGAGTTCTGATATTCACTCCAAACAATCGAACCTGTGAATTCATCATCATAAATTATAAACTGGATGATTTTAGTGTCATTAACCGGTTCTCCGTTCTCATCTTTTAATGCTCCTTGGAAATTGATGGTTGCGGGAACATCGGCAACCAGACTGCAAATTCCAAATATTAAGAAATAAGCAGTTAAAATAAGATTCAATGTTTTCATTGTTTCCCTCCTTGTTTTTTCGGAAAAGAATTCTGCAATTTGGATGCCAAATTAGTTTTTATGCTTTCAACCGGTTCGATAATATTATTTATTTTGTTGATGAATAAGGAGTTAAAGTGAATGTATTATTTTGATAAGATTCTTGTTACTATTTTCGAAATGTTATTTTATTAAAAAATCTGTCTGCCTAATTATACGGTTATGTAAAATTAAAT
>DRTC01000017.1 GCA_011372345.1 Candidatus Cloacimonadota bacterium | reverse complement strand
GAATATTTTAGAGTTCCACTTTGGAGTAATCCTTTTCCCAAAACACCAACTGCAACAAAAACTACAAGCACATAAAGAATTGTTACGATCGAAAAAGCGAGGATCATTCCCAATGGAATATTCCTATTCGGATTTTTTACTTCTTCGGCAACGCTGGCAATTTTCGTTAATCCTCCATAAGATACGAAGATCAAACCGGCAGTCATGAATAGCGTTCTTAAATCAGCAGACATAAAATCTCTGAAATTTTCATTTTTCACGACCGGAAGCCCTTTGAATAAGAAAATAATTAATATCAGGATCAATCCGAGAACCAGGTAAATCTGCAATCTACCTGCATGTTTAACTCCAATCAGATTGATAAATGCGAAGAACATACAGAAAAAGACAGCAATAAATTTTATTTGTAACATTGATATTTCAGGATAGATAAAACTGGCAAAAGCTCCAATTCCTAAAAGTGCAAATGCACTTTTGAAAGCAAGCGAGAACCAGGCTGAAATTCCGGCAAGTGTTCCAAAACCAGCACCCATACTTCTACCTATGAAAAAATAATCACCACCTGCTTTAGGCATGGCTGTTGAAAGTTCAGCTTTGCTTAACATCGATGGAAGAACCAAAATCCCAGCGATCAAATAAGCAACAATAACAGCCGGACCGGATTTGAAATAAGCTAATCCCGGAAGGATGAACAAACCGGAACTGATCATTGCTCCTGCTGCAATACAGAAAACATCGAGTAGTTTTAATTCTTTCTTGAGTTTAACCATATTTTCCCTTTTATGGAACACGGATGACACGGATAATACTGATTAACACGGATTAAATTAGAATTGATAATATCCTTTATTATCATTTCTTTAATCATGTTCTTTTACAAAAAAAATAAAATTCTTATCTGCAAGCATCCGTTCAATCTGTATCATCAGTATTCTTTATGTGTTCCCTTATTTTCTATCATTAGTAAATATTGCTCTTTTAAATTGAGGTTCTTTTCCAAAATTTAATAACAATCCAACTTCCTTATTCGTTGCTTTCAAATAATTAACTAATTGGTAATAATGTTCATCACAGAGATTTTCTGCAACTTTTAGTTCGACAATCACTTTATCATTTATAATTAAATCAGCAAAATAATCACCAACCAGTTTTCCTTCAAAAAAGACTTTTAATTTTTTTTTGAATAACTTTCAAATCAAATTCTCTCAATTTTATAACTAAAGCATTTTCATAAACCTTTTCCAGAAAACCATATCCTAATTTATTAGAAACAAAATAGAAAGCATTTAGAATTTTATCAGTAATTTCTGAATGTAGTAAAGGTTTCTTATTATTATACATTTTTCTTTTTATCAGTGAAGATCAGCTCAATCCGTATCATCTGTGTTCTATCAAGAAATCTCACTTCCTTCTTTAACATCTTTTTCCGGTATAATTATCGTTAGTTTTCCATCATCATGAGTAGCCAAGATCATTGCCTGCGATTCTACTCCCATCACTTTTCGCGGCTGAAGATTGATCAACATGGCTACTTTTTTCCCGATCACATCTTCCGGTTTGTAATATTCGGAAATTCCTGCTACAACACTACGGATTTCGTCTCCTATATTTACTTTTAGTTTGAGTAATTTCTTGGATTTTTTGATATTTTCCGCTTCCAGAATTTTGACAACTCGAAATTCCATTTTCATAAAATCTTCATAAGAGATCAAAGGTTTATGCTCGAGCTTTGGTTTTTCCGGAACCAGATTCTTCTCTAATAATTTTACCTGTTCTTCAATTTCTTTATCTTCGATTTTCCTGAACAAAGGTTTCACTTTTGCCAACTCGATCGATTCAATCGGATTCTGAATATCAGACCAGGAAAATTCTTTGGAGAGAGTCATCATTTTTCGCAGTTTTTTCATACTTTTGGGAATGATCGGAGTTCCAACGATTGAGATCATTCTTAATAATTCTGTACAAACATAAAGAGTCTCTCCTGCCTTTTCTTTTTCTGATTTGATAGAAACCCACGGCTGTGTTTCATCGAAATATTTGTTGCCGATGCGAGCAATATCCATCAACAATTTCGCAGATTTCCTAACTTGGTATTTATTATAACTTTTCTCGATTTGGTCCGTCAGATATTTTGCTTCTGCAAGTGTCTTCAAAGAAATTTCTGTTAAAATCTCCGGCTTGGTTATTACTCCCTCGAAATATTTTTTAGAAAAGACAAAAGTCCTGTTCGCCAAGTTTCCCAGAATATTATTTAGTTCAGTATTGATTCTGTTCTGGAAGTCCTTCCAACTGAAATCGCTGTCTTTAGTTTCGGGAGCATTAACAGCCAAAACATATCGCAACAATTCTCCCGGAAAGTATTTCAGGAAATCCTTCACCCAGATAACCCAGTTCCTGCTGGTCGAGATCTTCTTTCCTTCCAAATTAAGAAATTCATTTGCAGGAACATCGTAAGGAAGCACATATTTATCTTTTTGTTTGGATAACATGGCAGGCCAGATTATTGTATGAAATGGAATGTTATCTTTCCCGAGAAAGTGGATCAGTTTCGTTTCCGGATCGAGCCAGTAATTTTTCCATAGTTCAGGTTTTCCTTGTTTGATCGCCCATTCTTTAGTTGAAGAAATATAACCGATAGGAGCATCAAACCAGACATATAAAACTTTCCCGTCAGCATTTTCAAGAGGAACAGGAACTCCCCAATCAATATCTCGTGTGATTGCCCTTTCGATCAAGCCTTCATTCAGCCAACTCAAAATAAAATTTCGAACATTGTCTTTCCAATATTTTTTTGTTTTCAACCATTCGCGAAGTTCCGCTTCAAATTTCGGCAAATTCAAATACCAATGTGTAGTTTCTTTAATAACTGGAGTTTCTCCGGAAATCTTGCTTTTCGGGTTGATCAGGTTCACAGCATCGATCAATTTACCACAGGCATCACACTGATCTCCTCGAGCTCCTTCTGCTCCGCAATGCGGACAAATTCCTTCCACATAACGGTCAGCGAGAAATCTTTTCATCTTTTCATCATAAAGTTGTTGGGAAGTTTTTTTGTTTATATATCCTGCTTCTAACAAGTTAAGGAAGAAATCTTGAGACAGTTTGTTATGTTCCTCTGTAGAAGTTGCTGAAAAATAATCCTGTTCGATTCCAATTCCCTTCAAATCTTCTCTCATACTTTTGTTGTATTTATCAACCAGCTCCTGCGGTGAGATTCCTTCTTCTTCCGCTTTGATCGAGATGGGAGCACCATGATCGTCTGTCCCTCCGACATAGATGATTTCCGCATTCTGCAGTTTTTTGAATCGTGTAAAAATGTCTGCATTCAGATATGAACCTGCAATATGACCGATGTGTAGCGGACCGTTCGCATAAGTTAAGGCACTCGTTACTAAAATTTTTTCTCTTTTTTGCATTAATTTTTTCTCCATTCTTCTGTATCACAATCAAATGATTGTGTCTGTGTTCTGAGTAATTAATATTTTTTCAGGGATTTGGTGTCAAGATTTGTTTGGAAAAGGAAATTTATAGATATCCAATTAATAAAATATCATCCCCAATATTCTCGATTCTATCGATTTTCAGTTTTATTGCTTCTTTCATTCTGGATATTTTCAGTTCTCTGAAAAGTGAGAAATTACCTCCCACGATTTTGGGAGATATAAAATAAAAAAACTTATCTACTAATTTTTCAGATAAAAAAGATGAGCAAATCTTACTTCCAGCTTCGATCATTACGCTGTAATAATTTCGTTTATAAAGTTCATTTAGAACCATTTCTAAACTTAACAAATTTCCCGAATTTGTGAAGTTTTTATCAGATGAAACCAGAACAATTTCAACTCCAAAAGTTTTTAATTCTGCAATCTTATCCTGTTTATCCCGTAAATCCTGTCTAATAAAAATAATTGTTTTGATCTCATTAGCGGTTTGCACTATCTTTGAATTTAGAGGAATTTTCAAGTTGCTGTCGAGAATAACCCGGGTTGGATGATTGAAACCTTGCGAATGGTTAAAAACCTTCGCAATGGTTGGAACATCACTTTTCTTTAAGTTTTCAACCATTCCGAAGGTTGAGTGAGAGAGTTCCTCTGATCGTAACCATTCGGAAGGTTTTATTCTCACATTTAAAAGCGGATCATCAGCCAGAACTGTTCCAATTCCGGTCAGGATCACATCAACTTCATTTCGCAGATGATGCACAAATTCTCTTGACTCCGGGCCGGAAATCCATTTCGCATCTCCGCTTTCGGTGGCGATCTTCCCATCGAGAGAAACGGCATTTTTCATAAATACAAATGGTCTTTTTTGGGTGATAAAAGTAATATAATATTCAAGCTGCTCGGAAATTTTTTCTTCCCAAAATCCAGTTTTAACTTCAATTCCAGCTTCTTTCAGCTTTTGAAATCCTTTTCCATTTACAAGCGGATTCGGATCTTTAATTCCAGCATAAACTTTTTTGATCCCTGCTTTGATAATCGCATCTGCACAAGGTGGAGTCTTTCCAAAATGAGCACAAGGTTCGAGAGTAACATACATTTCGGCATTTTTCGTTCTCAACTCCACGCTTCGCTTTGAAGTCGAGTCCGAACTGTTTGCATCTTTGATCGCCTGTATTTCAGCGTGATCATTTCCGTAAGGTTGAGTAAATCCTTTCCCGATTATCTTATCATTTTTAACGATCACTGCACCAACAAAAGGATTCGGTGAACATTTACCTCTTCCCCGTTCTGCCAGATCGTACGCTAATTTAAAATATTTTTCTTTGAACATAATTTATCCATTACTATTTTCAATAATACAAGAATTTTCAACTTAAGTCAAGACAGGCTGAAGCCTGCTTAACTCAAGTTTCCATCCGTGTAAATCCGAATTATCTGTGTTCTATAAATTATCAAACATCGCAGACAACAATGAAACTCAACAATCCATTTTCTTCTTTTATTTGGATATTGCTGTAAGTTATCGCTTTGATCTCATTTTCAAGAGTTTGCTCGATTTTCTGCATTTCGAGTTCTGCTGAAATTGTCGAATCAAGAATTTCTAAATTTAAGATATTCCTGACGATCTCCTTTTCCACGATTGCCAGGTAATGGATTTCTCTTAACCAATCGATGATCAGACTTTCCTGATCATTACTTTTCAATTTGATCTTAAACTTCCGAATTTTGGGAAACTTCGGAAGTTGCAGTTTATTTCCAAATATGATATTGATCAAAGCGAATGCTGAATTGATGAATAAATCCTCTAAATTTTTCCCAAAAACCTGGAAAGAAAAATCTGCTGTATGATCAATTATTTTGTAAGTTTTCATTTTTCTAAATGTGACTGGACTTCATCAAATTCATTTAGATGGAGTTCAGTCGTAATTCAATCTTAATGAGTAAAAATTTGTTCTCAACTCCACGCTGCGCTTTGAAGTCGAGTCCATTTTTTCACCCTTTAACAACTCCAACCGGAACTGTTCTCACAACTTTCCGAATAATCCCTTCATCATGCATAGTTTGAACGACTTCATTGACATTTTTATAGGCATCACTTTTTTCTTCAATAAGAGTTTTTCTCTTTGCTGCTCTAACGATTATATTCTTTCTATTCAACTCATCTAATAAACTTGTAAAATCAGTATCCTTTAGAGCCTGATGACGACTCATCACTCTTCCCGCTCCATGACAGGAACTGCCGAAAGTTTCGCTCATTGCTTTTTCCATACCGACACAAAGATAACTTTCCGTTCCCATATCTCCGGGAATAATTACCGGTTGTCCGGTTTGCTGGAATTTATCAGCAAGTTCTTTCCTGTTTGGACCAAATGCGCGAGTTGCACCTTTCCGATGAACACAGACTCTTGTCATTTTCCCATCGATTTCGTGTTCTTCGAACTTCGCAATGTTATGGCAAACATCGTAGATCAATTCAAAACCAAGGTTGGACTCATCAATTTTTAGAGTTCTCATCATTGATTTTTTCACAAGATGCATCATGATCTGACGATTTGCCCAAGCAAAATTAGCAGCACAAGCCATTGCTCCGAAATAATCTTCTCCCAGTTTGGAATTGATATAAACGGAAGCAAGTTGTTTATCAGGCAATTCGAAATCGAGTTTATTGCTTTGGAAAAGCATTTCATGCACATAATCGTCACATATCTGATGACCGAGTCCGCGCGAACCGGAATGAATGATAATAATGATCTGATTTTTTACCAAACCGAAATTTTTCGCAATCTTCTCTTCAAAAATATTTTTCACAACTCCGATCTCGATGAAATGATTTCCCGATCCTAAAGTACCTGATTGATTTGAACCTCTTTTCATTGCTCTATCACTTACTTTTCCAGGATCTGCTTCTTTCATTTTTCCAAGATCTTCTGTTGCCAGCAGATCATCATCTTTCCCAAATTTGTTTTGAATAGCCCATTCTGCTCCATTCTTCAAAACTTTCTTAAGCTCAGATACATTCAGCTTCTGGATCGCATTACGAGATCCTACTCCAGTTGGAACTGTTCTGAAAATCTGTTCGACCAGATTATTCATCCTATCTTTAATTTCCGGATAGAAAAGATTCGTTCTGATAAAACGAACTCCGCAATTGATATCGTAACCAACTCCTCCGGGAGAGATGATTCCATTCTCGACATCAAAAGCAGCAACTCCTCCGATCGGAAAACCGTAACCTTGATGAACATCCGGCATAGCAAATGAATATTTCTGAATTCCAGGTAAAACAGCAACTTTTTGAACCTGCTTGATCGCATCATCTTTTGTGATCGAATCGATCAATCTTTCGTTGGCATAAATACGACCGGGAACACGCATATTTCCTGTTTGCGGAATTTCCCAAATGTTAGATGAAATTTTGATCAGGTTTTTCATATCACTATATCAAACACCGAAAATTAACTAAAATTTTATCCGTGTAAATCCGTTCAATCCGTTTCATCTGTGTTCTATCCTCTCCAGATTTTTTTTCGCAATTTCGAATTCCGGAGCAACTTTCAGACATTTTTCCAGTAATTTCTTTGCTGTTTCAAATTCTTTTTCATCGATGAGGATCGAAGCCAGATTATTCAAAGTTTTCGGTTCTTCGGGAGCTGATTTCAATATTTCTCGATAAAGTATTTTAGCTTCCTCGATCTTTTTCTCTGCATGCAGCATCAAAGCATAATTATATTTTGCTTCCACAAAATCCGGATCAAGTTCAATCGCATTAAAAAAGAATCTTGCTGCTTTATCATTGTTCTTTTGGAAAGAATAATACAATCCCCAATAATATTGGAAATCCGCTGAATCTAGATAAATGCTGGAATATTTTTTAAGTAATTCATAAGCATTTCCCAGTTTATTTTTGGAAAGAAGAACTGCAACCTGCTCATAAGCTTCTTTTTCTCCGTTAAATAATTCCGGTTTTCCCAGGATTTTTTTATGGATTTTCCATTTATCTTTATCTTGAAGCAAAAATAAAGTCAGATCATATTTCCGGTTTATCTCAAAATAGACCAGGAATTGTTTTCGATCTTTTGTCCGGGCAGATGAGATCAGGTCGTAATTCGTCATTTTCTGAATAATCTTATTACTTTTTAATCTGTTAAGATAATTCTCCCGGAATTTCTTTTCCTGGTAACGATCCTTCTGATAAAGAAATGAAATCGTTTCTTCCAAGTTCTGCTCGATGATCTTATTTAGGAATTGCATTACAAATTCTTCCACACTTTCTCT
>DRTC01000016.1 GCA_011372345.1 Candidatus Cloacimonadota bacterium | reverse complement strand
GGTCTTCAATCGCAACTGTTTTTAAAATTGGAACTTCCCAATCCAGATTCTGATCTCTTAATTCAAAAGCGAATTTCAGTTCCAGTATTAGTCTATCAGAACCGGTTCTGTCACCTTTGTTCACGACTAAAATATCAGCAACTTCCAACAATCCTGCTTTCATCGCTTGAATGGAGTCTCCGGATTCGGGAACTAAAACCACGATCGTTGTATCGCAAACTTGAGCGATATCCAGTTCGATCTGTCCGACTCCCACAGTTTCGATGACAACATAATCCATTCCGGCTGCATCCATTATCAATGCTACATCTTTTGTCTTGGAAGCCAATCCTCCCAAACTTCCCCGTGTTGCCATACTTCTGATGAAAACATTTTCGTGCAAGGCAAGGTCGTTCATTCGGATCCTGTCTCCGAGCAATGCTCCTCCGGAAAAAGGTGAAGTCGGGTCTACTGCAATTATTCCAACTTTTTTATTATCATCCAATAATTTTGAGACGAGAGCATTTACCAGAGAAGATTTTCCGGCTCCTGGAGGTCCGGTTATTCCAATATGAAATGCTTTTCCTGTGTGAGGGAAGATATTTTCCAATAGTTCGGGATTGGAGTTATTTTCTATTTGTGTGATCGTGCGAGCGATTGTGATTTTATCTGCTTTTAATAATTTTTCAAGATTAGTCATTTTTTTTCTCAATTTTAATTGTGCGATTAATCATCAAGTCTTCCTATTGTTCATTTTACTATCAAACAAAGAATTACATAGAATTCTAATCTCAAATCGACTCATATAAAATCTCCGTCACATCCAAAACCTGAATATCGGTTTTCATTGATTTCAAAGTCTCCTCGAACATCTGCAAACAATACGGACAGGCAACCGCAATCACTTCTGCTCCGGTATCGATCAGCTGTTTCAGACGGACATTGGCGATCCGTTCATCTTTATCCCATTCCATCCATAAACCGCCGCTTCCGGCTCCGCAACACACACTTAAATTCCGATTAAAGTTTTCAACTTCCAAGAATTTCAAAGCAGGAATATTTTTCAAGATATTTCTCGGTTCTTCATAAATATTGTTTTTCCTGCCTAAAGTACATGGATCGTGATAAACGACTTTTTTCTTAAATTCTTTTTTTGGTTCGATCTTTCCTTCATCGATAAGTTTGGATAAAAATTGAGTGATATGAAGCGTTTCAAAATCCGCACCGAATTCAGGATATTCATATTTGAAAGTCGTATAACAATGAGGAGAACTGACCAGAACTCTTTTCACTCCGGAATTGGAAAATTCTTTGATATTGGCATTACAGACTTCTTTAAAAACCTGTTCTGCTCCAATTCGTCGAATTGCTTCTCCACAACAATGTTCTTTTATCCCTAAAATACCAAATGAGATTCCTATTTTTTGAAGAATTTTAGCAGTTGCTCGAGCAACATTTTGATTTCTCGAATCATATGCTGGTAAGCAACCCGGAAAATACAAATATTCCATTCCTTCCTGAAATTCGGGAACATCAATGTCTTTTGCCCAATCGGCTCTTTTCTCTATCGGTTCACCAAAAGGATTTCCCACATTATGAATTTTCTGAACAGTCGATTTCAAGACTTCCGGATAGGAACCGAAATCAACCAGCAACCTTCTCGCAGCTCGTAATATTTTTGGAGTATCGATTCCGTGAGGACATTGATCCACACAAGCTTCGCAACCGACACAACGATATATTTTATCTATTTCTTTTGCCAGTTCATCTTTATCTTCGCTGCTGGCAACCATTCCCATTGCTGTTTCCAATGAAAAACGATAGACAGGAAAATCGTAAAGACCAACTTGGAACCAGGGACAAATACTCGTACATTTTCCGCATTGATAACATTTATAGATCCCTTCCGCTCCTTCTTCGAGCAGAACTTCCCGAATCTCCTCATTAATTTCTTCTGTTATGTTTTTTTTAGGATCCAAGCAGAACCTCCATCATCGATGAAATCTGTAAATCCTGCAGATTTTTCTGTTGCGTCGCTCCTGACGGACAAACCGAAATGCAACTTCCACAACCGACACATAAAGCATTTTTGACTTCCACAACTCGTTTTTTCTCATCAAATACTCTTGCTTCATATGGACAAACCGGAATGCACAATTTACAACCTGCACAAACATCTGCATCCACAAAAGCGATTTGAGGATCGAGAGAAAGTTCTTTTTGGGAGAACATTTCCAGAACTTTGGATGCAGCTCCAGAAGCTTGAGAAACCGTATCCGGAATATCTTTGGGAGAATGACAACATCCTGCTATAAAAAAACCGGGAGTCATTGATTCGACTGGTCTTAATTTCGGATGTATCTCGCTGAAAAAACCATTTTCATTTGTTTGAATTTTTAATTTTTTTGCAAGTTCGATTGCTTCTTTTGTCGGAACAACTGCAGTTGCCAGCACGACCATATCACATTTGATCCTTAACTGCTTTCCGGTTAGAGTATTAACAGTCCAGATAACAAGACCGTCACCTTCTTTCAAAATCCTTGAAGGTTTTCCGCGAATATAAAGAACATTATCCTGATCTTTGACTCTCGTGAAAAATTCTTCATAATCTTTCCCGGCAGTCCTGACATCGATCGTAAAAACGATTGCTTCGCCATCCGGAACCTGATGTTTATAAAGATGAGCATGCTTGACATTATACATACAACAGATCTTCGAGCAATAGGGAAGATGATGTTCGGGATCACGAGAACCGACACAGGAAATAAAAGCGACTCTTTCAGGAATTTTACTATCAGATGGACGCAGAATTTCTCCTTCAGTCGGACCGGATGCGGAAACTAATCTTTCAAATTGCAGACTTGTGATCACATCAGGATATTTATCTGCACCATATTCGCTGAAATTTTCTTTAGGATAAGTATCATAACCGGTAGCAAGAACGATTGCTCCAAATTCATCTTCAATAAAAGAGTCTTCCTGCTTAAAATCGATTGCTTTTAGAGTGCAGATTTTCTGACATATTCCGCACTTTCCATCTTTAAGAAAATAAGTGCAATGTTCTTTATCGATAACAGGTTTGTTGGGAACAGCTTGCGGAAATGGAGAATAGATAGCTTTCCTTTTTCCCAATCCTTCCTCAAATTCAGAAATAACTTTTATTGGACATTTCTCCGTACAATCACCACAACCTGTGCATTTATTATGATCGACATAAGCAGCTTTTTTTCGTATTTTTACTTTAAAATTTCCGATATACCCGGAAACTTCGCTAACTTCCGAATAAGTGATCAGTTCGATATTTTCATGTTGTCCAACCTCGACCATTTTTGGAGTGAGAATACATTGTGAGCAATCGAGCGTGGGAAAGGTTTCGGAGAGTTGCGCCATGTGTCCGCCAATGGAAGGATTCTTTTCCACCAGTGTAACTTCATAACCGGAATTAGCAATATCGAGAGAAGCCTGAATTCCGGCAATTCCCGCTCCAATAACAAGAGCTTTTGGAGTAACTGGAACTTTTATCGGAACGAGAGAATCATTTAATTTGATCTTTTCGATCAGGGAACTGGTTATTGAAATCGCTTTGAGAGTTGCTTCGTTCATATCGGAATGAACCCAACTGCATTGCTCGCGAATATTAGCAATTTCGAGAAAATATCTATTCAATCCGGTTGTTTCGGCAGCTTTTCTAAATGTCTCTTCGTGCAGGGAAGGAGTGCAGCAGGCAACAACAACACGTTCCAATTTATCGGTGATGATACTTTCTTTGATCAAATTCTGTCCGGGTTCGGAACACATATATTTGTAATCCCGGCAAACAGTTACATTCGGATTTTTACTTATTTCCTGAACAACTTTTTCGATATTGACGGTTGAACTTATGTTTTTACCGCAATGACAGACGAAAACTCCGGTTTTTTTCAATTTCTATTTCATCTCCAGAATTTTTTCTTTCAGAACAGGAATCACTTTGAATAGATCATCCACAATCCCATAATCCGCTTCATGAAATATCGGAGCATTCGCATCTTTGTTGATGGCAACGATGGTTTCGGCATTCTTCATACCGGCAACATGCTGAAAAGCTCCGGAAATTCCAATAGCGATGTACAATTTCGGTTTGATCACTTTTCCGGATGAACCGACCTGCCTGTCTTTGGGAAGCCAATCTGCATCAACGATCGGTCTGGAGCAAGCAACGACTCCTCCAATAGAATCAGCAAAATCTTCGATCATCGCTAAATTATCCTGCTCTTTAATACCGCGTCCGATTCCGATGACAACATCAGATTTTGTAATATCCACATCTCCAGCAACTGCTTCGATATACTCGATGAATTTTCTGTAATCAGGTGATTTGGAAATCGGTGAATCAAGGTTTGATATTTCTGCTTCAAGATTGCTTTCTTTTGCTGGGAATGAACCTGAACGAACTGTTAAAATGTAAGATGAATTTTCCCGGAGACTCACTTTTGCATCCAATTTTCCATCGAACATCTGTCGGATCACTTTCACATTATTTCCTTCAATCTCGATATCCAGGCAATCGGTCGTGAACGGGATTTTCAGTTGCGTTGCCAGAGCCGGACAAAGATCCATGCCAAAGGCAGTATGACCGATCAAAAAGATAAACGGATTTTCTTTTTGGATCAAATCTGAAAGAACGAGTTGATAAGTTTCCGCATTAAATTTTTTAAAGATTTCATTATCGAAAATTAGAATTCGATGAGCTTGCTCTTTAATTTTTTCAACAATTTTTTTAGTATTATAACCGAGAACAACAGCAGTTAATTTAGAGTTGTTTTTTTCAGCAAGTTTTCTACCGCAGGCTAAAAGTTCAAAACTGATATCCCTGATTTCTTCCTGACGATGTTCTATCAAAACAAATATTTCTGACATTCTTTCCTCCTAAATTAGACCTTTTTCTTTGAAAATTCCTGCAAGTTTTCCCGCTGTTTCACCTGCTGTTCCGGTTATAATTTCAACTCGTTTGGAGATGGGAGGAACAAATAATTCTTCGAGAATGGAATTGCTGATAAATTCATTCTGTTGCAATTCTTCTTTTCCAATAACCTGAATTTCCTTTTTAGCCGCTCTTCTGATCGCGATCAGAGATGCATATCGCGGTTCATTGATTCCAGTCTGAATGGTGAAAAGTGCCGGTAACGAAATATCAAGATGTTCGATCAGTCCACCTTCTAATTCGCGTTGCACATCCGCTCTGTTTTCGTTAACATCAAAATTAATGACTAATGTCGCATGTGGAATTTCAAGTAATTCCGCAAGTGTTACACCAATTTGCGAGTAAGCATCATCTGTAGAAATACATCCTGTAAAGATAATATCGTAATTCAGATTTTTGATTACAGTTTGCAGAATTTGAGATGTCTGATAAGCATCGAGATGATCAAAATCTTCTGCTTTGATCCTGATAGCATTATCTGCTCCTTTTGCCAGAGCAATGCGTAATGTGTCTTCCGTGTCTTTTTCACCAAGAGAAATAACCGTGATGTTTCCACCGAATTTTTCCTTCATCAAAACAGCTTCTTCCAATGCATAAGTATCGGATTCATTCGTATCGAAAGTCAAACGATCCTTCTCGATGTCTTTCCCTGTGGAATCGATCCTTACTTCTGCTTCTGCAGTTTGCGGAACGCGTTTAATACAGACTATTATATCCAATATAACCTCCCTTAAATAAATTTCAAAATATCTAAAAAAACTAAATTACTAAAATCCAAAATCTTTTGTTTTTTTTTGTCATTTAGAATTTTTGTTTTTTAGTTTTTTATTTAACTAATTCCGTTGCTATCACTAATTTTTGTATCTCAGATGTTCCTTCATAAAGTTCGAGAATTTTTGCATCACGATAATATCTTTCCACTGCGTAATCTTTTGTATAACCATAACCTCCGTAAATCTGTACGGCTTTTCTGGTTACATCAACTGCGATCGTGGTTGCATAATATTTTGCCATGGCAGCTTCTTTTGTAAATTTTTTAATTCCGGCATCTTTACACCAAGCTGAGTAATAAACCATTAATCTGGAAGTATGGATTTGAGTTGCCATTTCAGCCAGCATATTCTGGATCATTCCCTGCTTGCAGATCGGTTTACCAAAAGTTTTTCTTTCCTTAGAATATTGGACAGCATCATCAAGAGCAGCTTGCGAAATACCGACAGCTTGAGCTCCAATATCGATCCGGGAAACATCGAGGGTGTTCATACAAATAAAAAATCCTTTTCCTATCTCTCCGAGAAGATTTTCTTTTGGTATTCTACAGTCTTCAAAGATCAATTCGCAGTTTCCGGTTGCTCTGATTCCCATCAGGTTTTCATGTTTTCCAAGAGAGAATCCGGGAGTGTCGCGATCAACGATAAAAGCAGAAATTCCTTTATGTTTCAAATTTTTATCCGTATAAGCAAAAACTACGAAAATACCGGCAGCAGTTCCGTTGGTGATAAATCTTTTTGCTCCGTTCAGGATATAATGATCTCCATCGAGTACTGCCGTAGATTCCATTGCTGCCACATCAGAACCGGCATTTGGTTCAGTTATTCCAATCGCACCGATCTTTTCTCCGGAACATAATAATGGTAAATACTTTTCTTTTTGTGCTTCCGTACCGAAAGTTAAGATCGGATAAGTGCAGAGTGAATTATTTACGGCTGTGATAACTCCGGTGGAAGCACAAGCTCGTGAAATTTCTTCGATCGCGATTGCCAGGGAAACAAAATCAAATTCCGAACCGCCGTATTTTTCCGGTACAATAATTCCCAGTAAACCCATATCTGCTAATTTCTTTATGCTTTCATAAGGAAATTCACCTGATTCATCGATTTCCGGAGCTAAGGGAGCCAGTTCGTTTTCAGCAAATTTTCTAACCTCTTCTTTTAACATTTTCTGATCATTTGATAATTCAAAATTCATATAATTTTATCCTCCTATTTTCATTGATATTTTTATCTAATATGGATTTATTGGTTTTATTGATTTAATTTTTGAAAAATTGCTTACATTTTCAGTAATGATTTCTTTTATTCCATATTCAATCATCGAAGCTATTATCAATGCATCCCAAAAGTGGATTCTCTTTTCCTGATTAAGTTTCATCGCTTTTTTTTGTGATTCTTCTGTTCTATCAATTATAATCCATTCTTCAGAAGATAGAATATCCTCAACAATTTCCCTTGCTTGTTTAACAGAAACTGGTTTCTCAACTTTTTTTGTGATTACAATAAAAAATTCACACAAATTTTGAAGTGTAATTAAAGTTCCATCTTCCCATGCTTTTTTAACAATCTCATTGGATATTTTATGTTTTCTTTCATCTATTTGATCATAAGCATAGACTAAAATATTAGTATCAATAAGAGGAAGGTTACCTTTTGTGTAATTCATTTCGCTCCTTGAATAACAACTTACCCATATCGATTCCTTTATCTAATAGATGCAATTGTCTTTCTTTTGCTTTTTGAGAACGGTTTTTGTCAATTTCAATTACTATTGCTTTCACATGCTGACCTTCATTTAGATCAAGAGATTTTAACAGTTCTAATTTTTTTTTATGATAAATTGCTTCTACTACTTTAAACATATCTACTTCCCGAGTATCTGTCTGGCGATCACGATTTTCTGGATTTCGGAAGTTCCTTCCCCGATTTCCATCAATTTCTCATCACGGATGAATCTTTCCACCGGATATTTTTTAGTAAGACCAAGCATACCGTGAATCTCGATTGCCATATTTGTCGCTTTCATTCCGATCAAGGAAGCATAATATTTTCCCATTGCAGCTTGTTTTGTGTGCGGTTTATGAGCGTCTTTAAGTTCTGCTGCCTGATATATCAGAAGTCTGGCAGCTTCGATTTCCGTTCCGATCTCTGCAATTGAAGATTGGATAGATTGATGTTTGGACAATAATTTACCGGAAATGGAATTAGATTTTACGAATTTAACAGTTGCATCAAGAGCTCCCTGAGCAATTCCCAGAGCTAGAGCACCGATCGAGATTCTTCCTCCATCGAGAGTTTGCATGAAAATTCTAAAGCCATCTCCTTCTTTTCCCAACAAATTTTCTTTGGGGATTTTGCAGTCTTCAAAGATCAATTCGGAAGTTATCGAACCCCGTAATCCCATTTTATCTTCTTTTTTTCCGAGTGAGAATCCAGGAGTACCTTCTTCTACTACAAAAGCAGAAATTCCATGATAACCTAAAGCCGGATCTTTGGTCGCGGTCAGAACTATGATATCAGCAACATGACCGGATGTGATAAAACATTTATCACCATTGATCACATATTCATCATCGATAAGTTTATAAGTTGTTTGAGTTCCAGCTGCATC
Source organism: Candidatus Cloacimonadota bacterium (assembly GCA_011372345.1). Lineage (NCBI taxonomy): Bacteria > Pseudomonadati > Candidatus Cloacimonadota > Candidatus Cloacimonadota bacterium. The sequence goes on along the minus strand of DRTC01000016.1, from coordinate 3,336 downwards.
ACTGCCGGCATTTGGTTCCGTCAATCCAAATGAACCGATTTTCTCACCTTTTGCTAAAGGAGTGAGCCATTTTTGCTTTTGTTCATCGTTTCCAGCAAGATAGATAGGAGCAACAGCCAGCGAAGTATGTGCAGCATAAAAAATTCCGGTCGAACCACAAGCCCGACTGATCTCATCGACAGCAATCGCATACATCAGAGTTCCCTGTTCGGAACCTCCGTATTTTTCAGGAACACATAAACCGTAAAGTCCCATTTCACCCATTTGTTTAACGAGATCGTGAGGAAATTCATCGTTTTTATCGAGTTCGATAGCTCGAGGTGCAACTATTTCATCTGCATATTTTCTTATCTTTTCTCTGAATTTTTGATGTTCGTCACTTAATATCATTTTAATAATCCTTTTGCAATTTCTTCTTTCATAATACGAGGAGATGCATCCAGAAGCTGCACAACTTTCGCATCCCGGAAATATCTTTCCAGAGGATAATCTTTTATATAACCGTATCCGCCGTGAATCTGGATGGAATTCAATCCGCAAAAGATACCTGTTTCACTCGCAATAATACGAGCGATTTTTGACTGCTCGGAATAATCTTCTCCATTATCAAATCTGGAAGCAGCATCATAAATAAGTAATCTAACAGTTTCGATTTTGATTTTCATATCCGCCAGCATATCCCTGATCATAGGAAATTCAGAGATCGTTCTCCCAAACTGCACCCGTTCTTTGGCATATTTTATGGAAGTATCGAGAGCAGATTGAGCAATTCCCAAAGAGATAGCAGAAAATCCAATATTGGAAAAATCTCTAATTTCAGATTGGATATCATCTTTTTTGTCGTCAGTGAGGAAACAATTTTCTTTAATCATGTTTAGATCCTGAAATTCTGCTTCCGTAAATCCGGCTGTTCTCATTCCCAGCAGATTTTTGGGATCGGGAAATATACCTCTCGTATTTTTATCAAAAATAAAGTATTTAGTATTTTCTTTTGTTTGGATTGGCATAATATAAAAATTCGCAGCTTCTCCATTTAAAATAAATTCTCGATGACCGGAAAAAATATAATTGTCTCCCTCTGTTTTAAGATCATTTTTTTCTTGCGGAAGGTCGATTTCAGGTTCGCAGATATAACCACCGATCTCACCTTCAGCAAGTTTATTCAAGTATTTTTCTTTGAGAGATTCCTGGCCGAATTTCATTAATGGATATGCGATCAGGCAATTATTCGCTACCAGAATCGTTCCGATCGAAGCACATACTTTGGAAATTTCCTTAACTGCGATGCAAAGGCTGGTCATATCCAGTTCTACTCCACCGTATTTTTCAGGAATGATTAGACCCAACAAACCGAGGTCCACTAATTTTTCAACAATTGCTATTGGGAAAACTCCATTCTTCTCGATTTCCTCTGCTGCTGGTTCGATTTCTGAAACTGCAAATTTCCTGAATTCATCGCGGATCATTTTTTGTTCGTTATTTAATTTTATTAAACTCACCTAACCTCCTAAATTTTTTATATATAAGGATTCTACAAAATGAAAAAAGCATGTCTTTCTGAGGTTTTCTCTTTCCTGAAAGAGACGGTTTCTTTCAGAGGTAATCTCCTGAAGAATCTTGAAATTCTTTCAATCTTCTATCAAGATTAAGAATCTTATTGTTTGTGGAATTCCTTCGAGAGAAAAGCAATCCCGAAAGCCTTCGGGACTCAGGATGACACACACGATTATGCAGAACTATTAAATCATTTTCCGATCATAAATTCTTTTGATTTTTTAGGAACACTGGAATCTGTCAGCGTTTTCAATACAGAATCCAGATATTCGAGATATTTTTTGTCATCCTTGGTAGTTGCTTTGGTTTTTGTAGATTTTTTTGTTTTGTTCACCACCTCAAAATTGTTAGAAAAATTTAAGAGGATACGATTTACTAATTCTGATGTTGAAATTCCACTTGGTTTTGCAATTTTTTTTAATTTTTTAATTAATTCAGTTTCAAGGTTGATTGTGAAAGGTCTTCTCATGCTTTTCATATTGACTCCAAATATATCTTTCGCTTTGCTATTACAACAAGATTCTTTATAATTTTCATAAAAGAAATTTTAAGAAAAAAATCGAATTCTTATGTCAAGAAATTTTCTTTTCAAGATCAAATTTATTCTAAAAATTTATTATCCCGTTAAAGCAGCAACTGCGATCGAATATAATTTTGATGAATCGCTGTCACTTCTCGAAGTGAGAACAACTGGAGCTTTAGCTCCAACCAGAACACCTGCCATTTTTGCATTCGCCAGATACACTCCGGCTTTATAGAAGGAATTGCAGGCTTCGATATTTCCAAAAACGATGGCATCTGCTTCTCCATTTATAGGACTATCGAATCCTTTGGTTTCGCAGGATTTTTTGGATATTGCCAAATCGATTGCCATTGGCCCATCCACGATCCCGCCTTTTACCTGTCCTCTTCTGTTCATTGTTGAGATGATGGCAGCATCATAAGAATTCTGGTAGTCCATTGCAACCTTTTCCGAACAATTTAATAACACTACTTTTGGTATTTCGATCTCAAATTTGTGACAAATCTCGATCAGATAATTGGTCATTGCAATTTTCTGTTTGAGATCCGGTTGCAGGATAACGGCAATATCCGAGACAAAAAGTAGTTTGGGATAAGTCGGATATTCCAAAATCGTAACATGAGAAAGGATCGATTTTGGTGGCATGATCCCTGTTTGTTTGTTCAGGATTTCTTTAAGATAATCAGCAGTGCTGATCAGACCTTTAACCAACACGCCTGCTTTTCTTTCCCGAATGAGTTGGACAGCAATGCGAGCAGATAACCGCGGTTCTTTTTCGTCGATTAGTTCAATGTTGGAAATATTAAAATTTATATCGTTAGCGATTTTTTGTATTTTATGCTTATCTCCAACCAGGATAACATTCACCAGATCCTGATCTTTTGCTTTTTTCACCGCTGTTAAGATATCCCTTTCTTCCGCAGCAACAACTGCAATAGTGCGTTTTTCTAATTTGTGTAATCTGTCTAAAACCTGATCTAACTTAGTAATTGGCATTCATTTTCTCCGAATTTATTTTTCTTGTTTTTCTTGTTCCCAAATTCCATTTGGGAACACAATTGTATAAGAAATTTCATTTCGATTTTTCTTTATTCCACCAAGAGAATCAAAGTAAAACTTTTTCAACAATAACATTCCCAAATGGAATTTGGGAATGAGGTTCAGAAATCCCGGAATGGAATTTGGGAATGAGGTTAAGAAACCTTGGAATGATAAATTATTCCTTAATTTTATACCTTCCCGGATCATCAAAAACATCG
>DRTC01000015.1 GCA_011372345.1 Candidatus Cloacimonadota bacterium | reverse complement strand
GCCCCCAGCTTTTTGCATATTTTTCCGGCAGACCTAATTCTTTCACCGGTAAAATAGAAATTTCCTTTCCTTCTTTATCTAAATAATAGGATTGAGCCTGGATTTTAATTTTATATTCTTTAGGGTTTTTTTTGAAAAAAAAGGATACTGGAACTATTAGAATTTTCTCTACTTCTTTTTTATGGATCCTCAGTTCATCTAAACTATCGATCATCAGTTTCCCGACAAATGTATTCACGATCTTTCCGTTGGGATTGACAAGAGTATCAAAAACTCCATCGATTTTTATTTTGTCTCTTTTGATTCCAAGTTCTTCCATGGTTTCTCTAATTGCAGCTTCCTGATAATTCTTATCTATTTTAGGATCAAAACCGCCGCCGGGGAAACATATTTCTCCTCCTTGCCTGATGTTAGCCGTTCTTTTTTGCAGTAGAAGGTAATATTCTCCCTCAAGGAAAACAAATGGTACGAAGACAGATGAAATAAAAAAGTTGTTTTTTCCTACAATATATGGTTTTGAAGGCAAATTATGCAAAAAATTCTTATATATTTCTCTATCCATTTTTTTATTCCTTAACTCTGAATCATGATCCCTAAAATATAAGATAGTGTCAAGTTTTGATTAAATAAATAAAAAAATGTTGACATAAAAATGAGTGATTTATAAAAAATGTCCGTATCTTCCTGATTCATTTGGATCAAGCGAAAAAGGAGATGAAGATTTGAGAAAAAGAATAATATTTTTTTTATTTATGATAGTATCTGCTCTAGTAGTTTCCGAAAATGAAGTTGACGATTCATTATTTGTAAAGATAAGTGATGGTATTTATAAAATAGGTGAAATTACAATTAATAAGCAATCTGGAGAAATTGAGTTTCCTGCAGAATTTAATATGGAAAGCAAACCGATCGAGCTGTTACTTTGCGGGAAAAACGGAAAATTGCATGAAAGTGTTTTGAAAACGGATATTGTTCCTTCACAGCTACAGGTTTCTTTATTATTATTAGGTTATGAATATGGTCAAAATATAGAATTTCAAGGTCAGGATAAAACTCCGGAAGGAGATTCTCTTTTGATCTTTGTTGAATGGATCGATTCTCTAAATAATAAGATCAAGGTGAGAATTGAAAAATTAGCTTTTAATGTCGCAGAAAAAAAGGAAATGAGAGAAACCTTTTGGATTTTCTCAGGTTCACAAGTTTTGAATGGAACTTTCATGGCTGATGTTGAAGGATCTATAATTACAACTTATCACGATCCCTTTACAATTATTGATAATCCTTTAAGTACTGGAAATGATGATACTTTGTATATAGTAAATTCACGAATAGTCCCCCCGAAAGGAACAAAAGCCAGAATAATTATTAAACCGTTTAACTAAATTATGAAAGGTGCAAAAAAAATGAAATCAAAAATCGTCTTGATCTTTTTAATTATTACTTCTTTTTCGTTTGCAAATCTCGATCTTTCTTTACAAAACGAGATTGAACATTCCATCAAATCCGGTTTACAATGGTTGACCGATCAGCAAAATGAGGATGGAAGTTGGGAACATTATCCGGCAATCACTGCCTTATCGGTTACAGCAATACTTCGCAGTAATCTGGGGATTTCTTCCGATTTCGAACCGGCAAAAAAAGGATTAACCTTTATTGAAAACTGCGCTAAATCAGATGGTTCAATTCATATTGGAGACTTACCGAATTATAATACCTCCATTTGTCTGATTGCTCTTAAAGAAGCTGATGATCCGAAATTTGAAGAATTGATAGATAAGGCTGAAAAATACTTATTAAGCATACAACTTGATGAATCTGAAGGATACACTCCTGATAGTCTTTATTATGGTGGAATTGGTTATGATGGAAGTGATAATCGTCCTGACATGTCAAATTTACAATGGGTGATCGAATCATTCCTTGAAAAGGAGACATCACAGTATGCAGTTGAGAATCCTCTTCCAAAGGAAATAAAAAACAAAGAAGCGAAAAAATTATTTTATGATAAAGCACTTGAATTTATGAAGAAATGTCAGAATTTAAAGGAATACAATCCTATGGATTATTCCGGTAATGACGGTGGTTTTATTTATGAAGTTGGTAAAAGTAAAGCCGGTGAAACAAAATCATACGGCAGCATGACCTATATCGGTTTAAAAAGTATGATCTACGCCCAGGTCAATAAAAATGATCCTCGGGTTCAAGCTGCTTATAATTGGATCAAACAACATTTTATAGTGGAAACTACACCCAAAATGGGAAATCAGGGTTTGTTTTATTATTATCAAACAATGGCAAAAGCTCTCAGAGCTTATGGTGAAGATGTGATCATAGATGAAAATGGAAAAAGCCATAGCTGGAGAGTAGAACTGGCAAATCAGATAATAAAAGTCCAAAATGAGGAAGGTTGGTGGCAGAATGAAAATGGCAGGTGGAGAGAAAATAATAAAGTTCTGGTCACAACCTATTGTGTTTTAAGTTTAGAGGAAATTTTAAGGAACTAACCGGTTCCAAATGAAAGTTTTCAAATTAATTTAGGAGGATTTCATGAAAACTAAAATTATTTATTTGTTCTTAATTTGTTTATTGATGATTTCAATATCATCCTGGGCAGACAGCTTTGAAAACAATGCCCTTGATCTAATCCAGAAATACAAGAATCTTCAACCTGCTCCTGTTCATAATGAAACAGGAAACTGGAATAACATCATGCATTCAAACCGTGTTGATCCAATGGTTAATTGTATGCCGTATTATTACAGCTGGGTTGGTAGAGAAATCACAATTTGGGGAAATGTTCATTGGGGAGATGATGAAACAGGAACCTATGAATGGGATGTTGACGGCACTATTTATTCGGGAACAGTAACAGATGCTCGTTATATTGCCGTATCGCACACATTTAATACGGGCGGATTGAAGACTGCGACATTAACTGTTACAGACGGATTGGGAAATATCGATGTGGATCAGGTGTCTATTAATGTAATTCCGATTGTGGATAAACAACAAAGAATTAATGCTGCGATTGAAGATGGCTTACGCTGGTTATATTTAAATCAATATGCAACCGGATACTGGTATACAACAGGTGAATATGGCGTTGGAACAACAGGTCTTGCTGTCCTGGCATTTGAAGAAAATGGTCACCATGGGAACAATGATCTCGATGAAGACATTTATGCGGAAACCGTTCAACTTGGTCTTGATTGGATCGTTAACAGCAATGGAACAACAATAGCTATCGGAACTCAACCGGCTGGAGATCCTGATACTGATGGAGATGGAATTGGTGTATATTTTTCCGGAAGTGTTTATGCTAATGGAATAGCCTGTCTGGCGGTTGCTGCTGGTGATCAACCTGATAAAATTATCGAAACCGGTGCTTTAGCAGGTATGACTTATTATGAAGCCATGGAAGATGCAATGAACGGTATAGCCTGGAATCAAACTGATGATCCTTCAGCAGGTCGAGGTGGCTGGAGATACAACACATACTATGATAATTATGGGAGTAGTGATAATTCTGCAGTTCAATGGCCTGTTTTAGCTCTTCATGCTATCGAGGAAAATACTAATGATCTTCCCTTTCATGATCCTATAATTGCTCCTTCCTGGGTTGCTGACGAGTTACAGTTGTGGCTGGAATACAGCGTTTGTGATAATGGTTCGTTTGGATATACTTATGGTAATTACTGGCCTAATAATGCAAAAACCGTTTCCGGAATGGCAAGTCATTATTACCTGGAAACTGCTCAAACAGCAGATGTGATTCAAAATGCTCTTGATTATCTCGATATACATTGGACCGATCCTTCTTATGATGGTAGTTGGTATGCTGAAATGTTTTATGGTAATTATTATGCCCTTTACGGTTTAAAAAAGGCAATGGAATTTTATGATATAACTACTTTCGGAACTGGTCCCCGTGATTGGTATGAAGATGTTTCCGATTATCTTTTAGATGATCCTTCATACGGACAATATGTTGATGGAAACTGGCCTAATGGTGCGAACTGGTTTACATTTACTCATGGTACAACTGCTGTTTCAGTGTTGGTTTTAACTCGTGGTGTAGTAACTCTTCAACCGGTTGCAGTTATCCGATCTTCAAGTTTACCACAACCAACAGATACTCCCATAACATTTTCCGGTCAGGAATCTTATCATCAGGATATAGAGGAATTTATAACAACCTGGGAATGGGATTTTGATGC
>DRTC01000014.1 GCA_011372345.1 Candidatus Cloacimonadota bacterium | reverse complement strand
GAAATATGATATAACTTGCTTCCAATATGGAAATCCATTTTTTTACAGTTTTATGATCGATACCAAGCGCATTTCCGATACTGTTAAAATTTATTATTTGTCCTGTTCTGCCGGCACATAATTGCATAAATTTTAGAAATACATTCATATATTGAAGATTGGAAATGTTTCTAATATCCTTTTGAATATAAGTATCAAGATAACCGGACATAAAGAAATCCGGAGGAATTTTCTTATCGAATATTCGTGGGTAAAAACCGGAAAAGAGAACCTGTTCGAGAGGAATTACTTTATTCTGATAAAGTTCAAAATATGAAAAAGGTAACAATTTCAGAATCCCGGTACGACCTGCAAGAGATTGTGAAATCGATTTCATATAAGAGAATTGATTACTCCCGGTTAGAATGAACATTCCTGATTTGTTTTTTTCATCGACTATTGTCTGAATATAGGAAAAAAGTTCGGGAGTATGCTGAACTTCATCCAGTATGGTTTTATCCCTGAACTGTGATAGAAACCTGCGAGGATCGGTTAAAGCAAATTCCCTTGTATCAGGATCTTCAAGATTAACATAATTATATTTCGGAAAAACAGCTCTTGCCAGAGTTGTTTTGCCGGATTGTCTGGGTCCGGTAATAGTAACAATTGGAAAGTATTTTGCTAATTCTTTTAAAGTCAATTTCATTTCTCGTTTAATCATCATAACCTCTGTTGTCAATTTTATAAGAGGCGATAAGTTGTCAAATTTATTATGATATATGGGAATACTATTCCTAAATAACATAATATTTTGTTCACAGTATTTTGGAAATAAGACAAGTTTATGCTTTTCTCTGTGATATCTGCGGAGTTCTACGGGAAGAGTTTGGGGAGTATAAAGAAAGTGTGATCTTGTAACTCAAAGCTCCTGCTTTGAGAAAAAAGATCATCAAATCTCTTTCCTGAATTTTTTAAAGAAGCAATTTTTGGAAAGGTATCACTTCACAAAAATCTCTCCTTCCCTCTCATCGATGATAAACTTGTCCTTCTTTTTCAATTCATTTTTGATCAGCATTCTGGAGAGAGGATTCTCAATTCTTTTCTCGATCTCACGGTTCAAAGGTCGTGCTCCGTAAAATTCACTGAATCCGAATTTCAAAAGCATTTTCCTGACTTTATTGGTAAATTCGACTTCAATTTCATTTTCCATTAATCGCTTCTGAAGTTTGTTCAATTCCAGATTTACGATTTGTTTTAAATTCTCTCTTGTTAAGGAATGGAAAACGATGATATCATCGAGTCGGTTCAGGAATTCCGGTTTGAACAGTTTCTTTACATCATTCATAATGAGTTTTTTCATATCATTATAACTTTTCTCGCTGTCTTCCTTAGTTTCAAAACCGATCTTTTTAATATCTTTAACTATTTTTTTACCACCGATATTCGAAGTTCCGATGATCACTGTATTTTTAAAAGAAACTTTCATACCTTGTCCATCGGTGAGATGACCTTCATCAAAGATCTGGAGCAGAACATTAAAAATATTAGTATGAGCTTTTTCGATTTCATCAAGCAGAATGATAGAGTAGGGATTTCTTTTAACTTGTTCCGTCAGTTGTCCGCCTTCTCCATATCCGACATAACCTGGTGGAGAGCCGATGATCTTGGAAACCGTATGTTCTTCCATATATTCGGACATATCCAGCCTAATGATCTTTTTCTCATCATCCATCAGGAATTCTGCCAGAGCTTTCGCCAGCTCGGTTTTTCCAACTCCGGTAGGACCTAGAAAGAGGAATGCTCCAATGGGACGGGAAGAATCTTTCAAACCTGCCCGATTTCTGCGGATCGCATCACTGACAGCATTAATTGCAATGTCCTGACCAACGATCCTTTTATGAATATTTGCTTCCATTTCCAGCAGCTTTTTGGCTTCAGTTTTTAACATTCTCTGGGCAGGAATTCCGGTCCAACGCGTAACTACTTTGGCGATATCATCTGCTTTGACGATCCTGTCGGAAGATTTTCGGCTTTTAGTCATTTTGGATCGAAGTGATTTTAATTTTTTATTGATATTCAGTATCTTTTGCTGAATGAAAGCAACATTCTCAAAATTCTTTTTTTCAAAATTCAATATTTGGGCATCCTTGAGTTTGACCTTTTCCTTTTCCAAACGGCTGATATCCGGCGGCACATAGATCATGCTCAGATGTTTTCTTGCTCCGGCTTCATCGATCAGATCGATGGCTTTATCAGGTAAGAATCTATTGGAAATATATTTTTCGGATAGAACAGCAGCAATTTTTAGAGCTTTTGAAGTGTATTCGATCGTGTGATGGGTTTCGTATTTTTCTTTCAGACCGGTTAAAATCTTGATTGTTTCCTCGATCGTGGGTTCATTCACGATAATTTGCTGAAATCTCCGTTCAAGAGCTTTGTCGATCTCGATGTAGCGTTTATATTCCTGGAATGTCGTTGCTCCGATACATTGTAGTTGACCTTTTGCCAGAGCTGGTTTAAGAATATTGGAAGCACTGATCCCGTCTGCACTTCCGCTGGAAACAACTGTATGGGTTTCATCGATGAAAAGGATGATCGAGCCGGCAGCATTGATGATCTCATCTTTAACGGCTTTCATTCTTTCCTCGAACTCACCTTTGAATTTTGCTCCAGCCAGGATTTCAGCCATATTAAGTTGGAGTATCCTTTTTTCCAATAAAGTTTCCGGAACATCCGCTTCTGCGATCCGGTTTGCCAAACCCTCTACTATCACGGTTTTGCCAACTCCGGGATGACCGACTAAAATCGGATTATTCTTTTTCCTGCGGGAAAGAACTTCGATCACACGCATAATTTCCTGCTCTCTTCCAATCACCGGATCGAGTTGACCTTTTCTTGCCATTTCCGTTAGATCGAGAGTAAAGAGCTTCAAAACATCCACTTTTGATTCTGCTTTTTTGTCGGTAATCCTTCTCCCTTTGCGAAGCGTTTTGATCGCTGTTTTGATCTTCTCTTCTTCCAGACCTGTTTCTTTAAATATTTTGTTCAGGTTTTCATAATCCAAACGGAACAAAGCAAGAAATAATGTATCTTCGCTGATATATTTATCGTTGAATTCATTGGTGATATCGAGAGCGATTTTAAAAAGATCTTCCGTTTCCGGTGTCAGATTTATCTTCTGGAATTTCTCTCCGCTTCTCTGAGGAACGATTTCCTGCCGGTTATACAACATTCCCAGGATGTTGTTTATGATCTCTTCCGGTTGATAACCTGCTTCCTCGAAAATCTTGATCAAACCGGAATTTTTATGCTCCAACATCCCTATCAGGATCATTTCCGGCGTAAAATATTCCTGTTTCAGTTCCAGGAATTCCATCAAACCGATATTGATCTCCTGGATCACTTTTTCCGTGCATCTATATAAATATTGCTGGAACAAAATTCCTCCTGTAATTTTTACTTTCGACTCGTAAGGGACGACGAGTCGAAACTTCTTTGAAAACATATTCCGACAGAAGCCGATGATTTTGTTTTCTGTGTACTTTCTTTTCATTCCAATGTAGGAACTTTGGAACGAAAATTGTCTGCTTTCATTAAATATTAAACCATTTTCCTGAAATAGTCAAAATAATTTTACAGACTTCTCGGTATTCCTTCAGTGTTTTTCGGTGTTTTATTTTATCTTCTCCAACTGCTCCTTCGCCAGGTCATATCCCATTTTAAATGAGCAGGCTTCAAACAATTCCAGAGCTTTTTCCAGTTTAGGAATTGCCTTCTTCGGTTTTTCCCTTTCGATCTCGATCATTGCCCAGTTGAAAAATGCTTTTCCTTCACCTTCTTTATCGCCAATTTCGGAGAGGGTTTTCTGCTGCAGTTTATAATAATTTTCCGCTTCCTCG
>DRTC01000013.1 GCA_011372345.1 Candidatus Cloacimonadota bacterium | reverse complement strand
TACAGTGGGAAACGGCATTTGCTGCGGTGGCAGATTTCATCTTACTCCGGATGCTAAGATAGATGATGAGGAATTCGATTTTTGTATTATTGATAAGCTTTCACGAAGAAAGATATTCAAATTAATTCCAAAGGCAGTGAAGGGCACGCATACAGAACTTCCTGTTGCTCATCTATACAAAGGCAGGGAAATTCTTATTAAGGCACATCGCGATTTGCCGCTTTATCTCGATGGGGAGATACCTTTTATAAAGGATAAAAAGAATATACATGTGAAGATATTACCTCATAGGATACGATTGATAACACCAGAATAAGAAAAGACCCTTAAGAAAAACTCGGAGGTTTGTTAAATATTCATAACGGTTTGGCACACCACGAACGGAGCTTGGGGTGTATTGTTAGTGAAATTTAATTTCATTTTGCAGTAAATCAATGTTTAATTCATAAATTAACTTTAACATCATTCATTGCATCAAAAAATTCGGTTAACTTTTCTTCGTCAATAAAAGCTTTTTCTTCTCTAAGCAGGTTAAATTTAGTTTTGGGATGAACTTCTATATATTTTGCTTTTGTGATGTCGATTATTTTCTCAATCAGTTTTTTGCCCCAACTAACGTTTTCTTCATCTTTTGCTGCAGGATTGATAATGATGAAGCCGAGTTTTTCATCACGAATTTTTTTCGATGCGGATAAAACCAATTTATAAGAAGGTTCTTCCAACAAATCTTTATGACCTCCTTCCAAAGGTTCTGGAAAACAATCCGAGATCAAGATCAGCAGATTTTTCATTCCAGGAAGTTTATATTGATCTTTGGAAAAAACCTGTAAAGCGAGATTCAATCCTTCTCCCAACGGTGTCTGACCTTTTGCTTCCGTCTCATTGATTGTTCCGATAACCTGCTTCACATTCAAAGTTGGATAATGATAGATTTGAGCCAGATCGTTATTGAAAGTGATCAAACCCAATTTATCTCTGGAATTGGAAACATTGGAAGTAATGTAAGAAATGAATTTTTCAATGTGTGGGATAACCCAGGAAATCGATTTGCTCGTATCGAGCACGAGCATAATATTATAGATCACATTTTCTTCATATTTCGTAAAAAGGAAATTTTTCGTCTGAATATTGAATTTCCTATCTTTTAAGGAGTAATTCCCGTTTTGGATGGCATTGAAGATCGTTGGTGTGAGTGCGATATTTCCAGATCGCTCTTTGGAAAACCTGATAATTCTTCCATTATCGAGAGAAAGATTGTTCTTTCCATGAACCGAATGTTTTGTTTTCTCTCTTTTGGCAAAATTCATCCGCATTTTCTGTAGATCTTTTGCATCAATAGAAAATTTTGTTTCAGCTTCCTTTTTTAAAATATTTTTTTTGATAATTGTTCTGTATTTCGGTAAATTCTTTGTCGCTGTTTTTATATCTCTATTTTTGATAACACCCATTACAAGTTTCATTATTTGTTTGATAGACATTTTTTCATCAAACATAAAAAATGATTTTCCAATACCTCTTTCTGATAATGGAATCGTAATTTCTGAATCAGGATTGGATAAGAGATTTAAAATTCCTTTCAGGTATTGTAGATTCTCTTTTGAATCGTGATGCTGATCGAACATTTTAAGCATTTCTTCTAATAGTTTAACCTGTTCTTCGGTCAATTCCTCATCTTCAGCAAACCTGACCGGAAGTTTGGGAATATCGGACTCTAACTTTTCAGGACTTTGGGATTCGAGCCAGTTTACAACATCTTCCAAAGCCCTAATCATTTTTTTTCCTGTTGGATCAAACCTCCTTCGGAAAATAGATTAATACATTTATTTATTTCTTCGTATATTTTCTCTGTCTTTTTAGGAAATTCCTTCTCTTTAAGATTATCGAAAAATTCATCTATCTCTGCTTTTGTTAATGGTTTGGAAAGTCCTCCTTCTCGTGTGCGATGTCCGAGAACGAATTTCGCTGCTTGTTTGATGTGACGCAGTTCAACTTGTTTTTTCAATTCGAAGGCAGCGTGAGTTCTGGCTGTTTTGATGATCCCGATATCTGCACGATGTCCATCGACTTTATTTTCTGCACATAATTTCACAACAATATCATAAAATTCAGCATTCACTTCCACTTCTTCCAAAATTGTTCTTCCAATCTTGATGAAATTCTTCAAGTTTTCCGTTTCTTGTTGGAATTGCTCCCTGAATTTTGCCGGATCCTTTTCATAAGCAAGATTACGGTTGATTATTTCTTTTCTAAGAATTTCATCTGTTACTGAATCGAGCATAACCGAGAGTGGGAATCTATCCAATATTTGTGGTCGGAGTTCTCCTTCTTCCGGATTCATCGTTCCGATCAAAAGAAATTCCGAAGGGTGAGAAATGGAAAATCCTTCTCGTTCAATACGATTCCAACCCATTGCTGAAACGTCGAGAATATCATCGACAATATGATCCGGAAGCAGATTCACTTCATCTATATAAAGGATTTGACGATGAGCTTTTGCCAGAATTCCGGGAATAAAACGATGTTTTCCTTCCTTTAAAAGCAGTTCGACATCGACATTTCCCAGAAGTCTGTCTTCCGTAATACTCAACGGAACCGGAACATTCACGACTTCTTTGGATATAATTTCCTTTTTTTCTTCAGAATATTTTCCCCGGCAATCTTCACACCAATATTCCGTTTTTTCCGGATCACAATTGAATTTACAATCCTTCAAAACATCAATCTCCGGGACGATATCTGTCATCGAATAAACTACCGTGCTTTTCCCCGAACCTTTGACACCTTTGATCAACAATCCACCCATCTTGGGATTGATGATATTCAGGATAATTCCGAGAAGCAGCTCTTCCTGCCCGACAATTGCAGTAAATGGATAATGGATTTTTACCATTTTAACCTCACATATTTATTAATTCTAATTTTCACTAACCTATGTATCCACAAACAAGTTCTCGGACCCGCCAAAGGGACGGAAAAGTACACCCGATTTGTGAATGTATAAAAACTTTTTATAATTCTAATATTATTCATCTTATATATTTAACTCATCCGACTTTATTTCCTGTCAAGAAGTTTGTCTGTTCCCTCATCCTCTCGTATCCATCCACTGACTGGCGGATTTGATACGCACATGCTGGGCTACCAAGCAGGGGCTTAGTAGCCAGAGAGTGGTTTGTGGCTTTGTAACCAGAAGGTGAATGAATTCTTGTAAAAAAGCACGAGTCGGTCATGAAGGGAACGACTCGGGATGGCAAGTCAACCCGACTCATCTTTGCAAGCTGAGTCGTGTT
>DRTC01000012.1 GCA_011372345.1 Candidatus Cloacimonadota bacterium | reverse complement strand
GAAGTTAATTGCATGAACGCTACCATTTATAAGAAGCAACTATTGCCAAGGATCAGTAGCATCTTACTTTGCTTCATAATATCGATATCCATGCTTAATCTATTATTTGCTTTCGGAATAAATTTCGAACTATGATAGATCTTCGGAATGTGCGAAGCTCTTCCGAATGATGAGAAAAGAAATAGAAAAGGGCAACATTCCGATGAGCTGCGCACAATCGGAAGTTTAGGCTGGGATGAGGTTTATTCCGGCACTTCCGACACCGTAAACTCCACCACCTCGCTCCAATCTCCAAATCCGATCTCATTTTCCGCACGCACTTTATAAGATCGAGTTCCGTTTGGCGGATCATAAGAAACACTTTTATTAAATGCTCTGCGTAGTTTCAAGGATCCCCCGAGTTAAAGCACGGGGTTACTCATTGTCACTGAATTGCCCCGTGCTTTAGCTCGGGGATAAGAAAATAACTCCAAATCATCCGGGTTTTAACCCAAACCACCAGAATTATGTGCAATTCAACTGCCTTGTCGTAGTTTTAACGAAGACAGGTGGATATTCTTTTTTTTATTCATTGCTCAGAGATTTATTCACTTCTTTCTTCAAAGGTCATATCCAAACTCCTTCCTGAATTACATTTTGATAAAAAGGAGTGATCCGTTGTTTGGACTGCCAGTTTTTCTTTGAATAAATAAAAAGAGAGAATGGTTCTTCCGTTTCCAGTTCTAAATCATATAATTTATCCCTGAAAATTCTTTCTGTATTCAAATCGACAGGATAATCGGTCAGGACTGAAATATCCCAATCGGAATCTGTTCGTTCATCCCCTCGAGCTCTTGAACCATAAAGGATTACTTCTGCTTTTGGATCCACAGCATTTATATATTGTCGAATCAGTTTGATTATATTTTGTGTTCTAATTTTCATAACCTGACTCCTTATTTGCAAATCACTTTTTAGATCTGATTCATGCTATCTTCTATCCGGAAAGATCACCTATTCTAAAAATAAATACTACAAATTCCCTGTCAAGAAAAAGAGCGGTTTCTTTGTTTCTTTTTTTGTTTATTTTGCTTGTCCCGTCGTAGTATTAATGAAAATGGATTCGCTGTTAAATCATCTATCCAATTATGATCTTTCGACCTTTTCCATCGGATACTTCACCAATAATACTGCTCCATTCTAATCCTGCCAGTTTCAGTTTATCAAGAAGCTTATCGGCTTTATCTCCGGGAACAGATATGAGCAAACCTCCGGAAGTCTGGGCATCATATAAGAGCATTAGATGGTGTTGAGTATAAGATTTGCACTTGAGGGAGACATGTGGTTTAAAATATCTCTCATTGCGGAAAGAACCGCCGGGAAACAAACCGGTTTCCGCCAATTCAAAAGCTTCTTCAATGATCGGAATGCTGTTCAGTTCAAGATGAACCGAGACTGTATCATTTGTCATTTCATAGAGATGTCCCAGAAGTCCGAAACCGGTGACATCCGTCATCGCATTCACTCCGATCTCGACCGCGATCTCGGATGCTGTTTTATTCAGGAAACTCATCTGGAAAGTCGCTTCTTCGATTGCACTCTGGGGTGTCATATCTGCTTTGATGCCGGTGGTGATAACTCCCAGTCCGAGCGGTTTGGTCAGGATGATCTTATCTCCGGGTTGGATCGTATTGTTTCGCAGGATCTTATCG
>DRTC01000011.1 GCA_011372345.1 Candidatus Cloacimonadota bacterium | reverse complement strand
TCAGTTAAAAACATCCTCATGATTCAGGACTCTTCCCCCTGCATCAGGACTATAAAAATCGCTTCAGCCTTGCAGTCAAAAGGATTGAATATTCATCTATCTCATCGTGAAAAAACTCCGGATGAAGTTTATGGTTATGGAAATTCGATATTTGATTCGATCACACTATTACCTAAAAGCAAGTTCAAAGAGATAAAAATCATAAAAGAAATAATTGTCTCGAAAAATATAGATTTAATCCATTTTCATAATCAGCCCGACAGATTAGGAGCCAAACTGATAAAAGCAAATTTATCTGTTCCAGTAATTTACGATCAGCACGATTTTATGTCTTTTAAACATCATTTATCAAAGAGAGACAAAAATTATGAAAGAACCTGTAATGAAAGCGCTGATGGGGCTGTTTACATTACGAATTCATACAAAAATGAAGTAGAGAAGTTTTATTCGTTAATTGATAATAGCTTAAGTTTTGCTAATTATTTTCCCTCAGAAAGCACTCTAAATCCTGAAGATTTTTCGCCAAAACTTTCTAAACAGGATAGGAAAACCCATCTCGTTTATATAGGTAGAATTTCCGAACATAGAACAGATCACAGGAATATAATTAAAATTTTAAAGAAACTATCTGAAAAGGGATTTATGCTTCACATTTATCCCTCAAGAAATAAAAAATATCGGAATTATCGAAAGATTAAAAATTTGATTATTCATGAAAAACTGCCCTATAAAAAACTGCTTCAAGAAATTTCTCAATATGATTTCGGTATAACTGTTTTCAATAATGATGTTGCCCCAAAACTGCCCCATATCAGGTTTGCTTTCGGAAATAAAACTTATGATTACATTTGTGCGGGAGTTCCGGTTCTTACTCAAGATTGTCTCGATGAAGTTAAGAATTTCACTCTCTCGAATAATTTTGGTTTTATTTTGGAACAGCATGAAAATTATCAAAATATATCACGGAAAAATTATTCTCAAATTGTAGAAAATATTTTAGAAAATAGAAATTCGTACTCTATGGAAAATCAAATTCAAAGAATGATCGATTTTTATAATAACACAATTAAAAAGAAAAATGATGAGTAAATTATTTACGGTTTTTGTAGCTTAGGATATTAATCATGCGAAAAAACAAGATTTCAGCCTTCATTCCTGTACAGGATGTCGAGGATATTATCGAGGATTGCCTCAAGTCGATAACCTGGGTCGATGAGATTTTTATTGTAGATGCTTTCAGCAAAGATAGAACAGTTGAGATTTGCCGGAAATTTCCTAATGTGAAGATCGTTCAGCACGAGTATGAAAATTCCGGTGCACAACGAACCTGGGGGATGCCAAAGGTTTCAAATGAATGGGTTCTGATCATCGATTCGGACGAAAGATGCACTCCTGAATTACAAGCGGAGATCGAAAAAATCCTTGCAATGGAAGAGATTCCTTTCGACGGATATTTGGTTTACCTGAAGACGAAATTTTGGGGAAAGATTCAGAATCACGATCGTCATCTCGGCTATCAGGGAATGCGTTTGGTGAGAAAAGAATCATACAAAGAATATACCTTACGAAGTGTTCATTCGACACTCGACATTAAAAATCGATCAAAAATTAAAAATAAAAATGCTTATATAATTCATATTCCGATTCGAGATTTTACATCTCATTGGAATAAAATGGTTCGTTACGCAACCTGGCAAGCAAACGATATGTTTCAAAAAGGAAAAAAAGCAAATCTGTTTCATTTCATTTTCAGACCTTCTTATAAATTTATTCATCATTATTTTTTTAGACTGGGATTTTTAGATGGAATTCGGGGTTTGATCCTTTGCTGGATTGCGTCCATTTCTGTGTTTATGAAGTATTATAAATTATTTATAATGAGAAATAAATGAGTTCACTCTAAAAGGGTGTGATTAGAAATATGTTAGAAAATTCATCAAACATTTGGAAACCGATCCCAGTTAAATGAATAAAGATTTAACGGGACAGGTGAATCGGTTACAATTTGCTATCTTCTTATTAACCGCCAACTTTTTAACCTGTGAAATCCGTAGGATATTTCACCGGGAACGGTTTCTCTTTATATTTATATTAATTTAACATTAAACAATATGAAAAGAATTCTCTTGATCCAACACGGTGCGATCGGCGATGTCCTGATGTGCACTCCAGCAGTTCGAGCTTTAAGGAAACATTTACCGGAAGCCGAAATAACTTTTCTTGTTGGAAATAAAGCATTTGACGCAGTTCGGCACAATCCCAACATCGACAAATTCATTGTCCCGAATTTGCAGATGCAATTCCTCAAATACTTGATTTATCTTTTCAGGTTTGTTTTTTCCAGATATGATATTGTGATAGATTTTCAACAGAATCCGAGATCTGCATTGATCACTTTTTTGACTTTTGCCAAAAAAAGAATTTCTTTCACAGAAAAGCACAGGAATTATGCTTATAACATTAAGATCGGACCAGTCGATACTCAAATTTATGCAGCTATAAATAAATTGAAATTGCTTAAACCGCTTGGTATTAATGAGTCTGATGATTCCCTGCCCGAATTATTCATAACCGATAAAGAGAGAAAATGGGCAAAAGAATTATGGAATGATCTCAATTTTCAAAAACAAGATTTGATAATCGCTCTTTCGCCTGTAAGCATCAAATCTTATCGTTTATGGGATCTGGAATATTTTGCTCAAATCTGCGATTTTCTAATCGACAAATATCAGGCAAAGATCGTGTTCACGTGGGGTCCCGGAGAATTTCACATCATAAAAATTATTCAACATAATATGAAAAATAAAATCGAGATCAACTACAAAATTTCCAGCATCAAACAACTGAAAGCTATCTTTGAGAGATCATCTCTTTTTCTCGGAAATGATAATGGTCCAAGACATATTGCCATCACATGCGGAATTCCAACTATCGGGATTTTTAGTCATGTTCATGCTTCTCACTGGACTCCGCCGGGAATGGAAAAACATCTGGCGATTTCACCAGAAATTCCGGGAATCAAAAATCTAAAATTTGAAGCCGCGATCGAAAAAATTGAAAAATTTATGGAAAAATTTTACAGGACCGGAAGATGAAAAAAATAAAACTTCTATTCCGTATCGGATATGCCTATCACAAAGCTGCGTTCGATCCTATTATTGAATATTTGATGAATGACGATAAGTATGATATCTGGTTCTCTCTTGATATGGAAAAGAAAAAGTATCTCATTTTTGATCTACCATTCCGCAACAAAATTATCGATGAATGGGAAAAACTCGGTTACAGATTTACAAAAGAAACAAGAGGTTTTGATATCGTAATATCCGGTGATACTCTACGAAATTCCAAAGATTACGGAAAAATAATGCTCATCTTCCTGAACCACGGAACAGGCATTAAAAATATTCTTTATCGAAATTTGGCAGAAGTTCCGAACGATAAATATTTAATTTTTGTCGAAGGACAACACAGGGTCGATTCGTTAAAGAATTCTCCGTCTTTAGGAAAAAATGAAGTGCATCTTATCGGGCTTCCAAAACTGGATTTTTATTTTCAGGGAAGATTCGATGATAAGTCCGGACTTCTTAAAAAATGGAATTTAGATCCTAATAAAAAAACGGTTCTCTTTGCCCCGACATACAAACCGACCTGTATGTATGAAGTCAAAAATGATATTTTCGAGCAGACAATAAACTACAATCTGATCATCAAACTGCATCCATATAGTTGGATGGGGAAATATGCTCCTCACAAACAACATCGCATTTATGAACGCAGAATTAAGAAATATCCTCACGCTGTCCTATTACCGTTTACAGAGCTGAATATCGTTCCTTATTATGCTCTTGCAGATACGATTATTAGTGAAGCATCCAGCACGGTTTTTGACTTTCTGGCATTCAAAAAGCATGGGATTATTTTCGATCTGCAATGTGATAAATTAACTCATTCCGATGGTGAAGCTCTTCTGGAGATTGATAATCGCGAATTTCTTAAAGGAGCTTTTGTTCATATAGATTCGGGGAAACAGATCAAGCAGGCAATAGAACAGAGCATCAGTCCAACAAAAGAAATGATCGAGCAAGCAGATAAATACCGGAAAAGGTATTTTTATAAATTAGATGGCAAAGCAACCGAAAGATTCGTTCAGAAAATGGAAGAACTCTTTTATGAGGACGGTCATGAGAATACTCCATAATTCGAATAATATGTTTAATTAAAATTGACGTACAATTCCATCTTAAAAAATGTGAATTGTTAAATGAAAAATTTATTAGGAGATGACATAATGAAAATCAAAGAAAAATCATCAAAATTAGGTGTATTAATTCCTGGACTCGGTGCAATCGGCACAACTTTTATTGCTGGGCTGGAACTTATAAAAAGAGAGTATGCTAAACCAATTGGCAGTCTGACGCAGATGGGCACAATTCGTTTAGGAAAAAGAACAGAAAATAGATCGCCATTGATAAAAGATTTTCTTCCACTTGCCAAAATTGAAGATCTCGTCATTGCTGGCTGGGATATCTTCGAAGATTCTGCTTATGAATCTGCAAAAAATGCGCAAGTGCTCAGCATGGAGCATATCGAGCTCGTAAAAGATGAACTTCAAAAGATCAAGCCGATGAAGGCAGTCTTTGATAAAAAATATGTGAAAAAACTGGATGGGCCAAATGTAAAACATGGTGAGAACAAGATGCAGCTAGCACAAATGCTTATGGATGACATTGAAAATTTTAAAAAGAAAAATGACCTCACGGAAGTTATCATGATCTGGTGTGCTTCTACTGAAATTTATATTGAAGAACAGGAAGTACATCGATCACTGGCAAATTTTGAAAGGGGTTTGAAAGAAAATCACGAAGCTATCTCTCCTAGTATGATCTATGCGTATGCTGCACTGAAAATGGGAATTCCTTTTGCCAATGGAGCTCCTAATTTAACCGTTGATATCCCAGCGATCTGGAAACTGGCACAGCTCAAAAACCTACCTATTGCCGGCAAGGACTTCAAGACCGGTCAGACGCTCATGAAAACCATCATCGCTCCTGGTCTAAGAGCCCGTGTTCTCGGTATC
>DRTC01000010.1 GCA_011372345.1 Candidatus Cloacimonadota bacterium | reverse complement strand
TTGTAACACAATCATTTTTGATTGTGAAAGTAGCACAGAATTGCATTCTGTGAAAAATACGGAGTATAAATGAATAAAATAAAATTTGTCATTAAACGGAGCGGAGCAAAAGTTCCATTTCAAAAAAGCAGAATTATGAATGCCATCTACAGTGCAGCAGTAGCGGTTGGTGGACGAGATAAAAAAGTTGCTGAAAATCTTACGGAGAAGGTTATTCAAGAATTAAAAGAAAATCCGGCAAAGGATTATATTCCCCACATTGAAGAAATCCAAGATATAGTTGAAAAAGTTCTGATCAAAAACGGACATTCTCAAGTTGCAAAGGCTTATATTTTATACAGAGAAGAGAAAAATCAGGGAAGAAAAAATAAAGGAAAACTCGATTCTCTTCCTTCGGAAAATATTCCCTGGAATAAAATCTGGAGAATTCTCGATTGGGCTATATCACATGATCTTCATACTATCGAAAAATTAAACTGGAGAATTAAGAGAGGTGAATTTCCGGCAATTGTCAATGAATCGGAAGTTGCTTATGAAAACGATGTCTCAACTGCTGCCGAATTGATCATCGAAAGACACAAGAACCTGAAAATGGTGATGATCAGCGGTCCTTCATCTTCCGGGAAAACTACGACAACTATCAAGTTGGAAACCCGATTAAAGAAAAAAGGACTGAAATTCAAAGCCTGGAATGTCGATAATTACTTCTTCGATCTGGAAATGCATCCCAAAGACGAATTCGGAGATTATGATTTTGAAACTCCGCAAGCACTCGATCTTCTCATGATCAATGAACATCTGAAATTGCTCTGTAAAGGTAAAGAAGTAAAAATACCTTTCTACGATTTCAAAACCGGAACAAGACATTTGAACAGAACTCCAATGAAAATTGGAAAAAATGAAATTCTATTAATAGACAGCTTGCATGGACTTTATCCTGATTTCAGCAAAGAAATCCCAAATGAAAACAAATTTAAACTTTATCTCGAACCACTTCTACAAATGAAAGGACCGGACAACAAGTTCATTCGCTGGACAGATCTGCGAATGATCAGGAGAATGCTGCGCGATGCAACTCATAGAGCATATAAACCTAAACAAACTCTTGAACACTGGCATTATGTTCGCAGAAGTGAAAAACGGAATATCATTCCTTATGTCAACACAGCAGATTATATCATAAACAGCGGAATGCCGTACGAAATTCCTCTCTATAAAACAAGACTATTCAATGAATTCAAAGAATGGACGAAGAAATACAGAGATGATCCGTTAAAAGAAGATGCATACGAAAGGTCTGTTCGGATTTATAAAATTCTCAATGCTGTGATTGGGATCGAGGATGATTCTCCGATTCCCAAAGATTCGGTTTTAAGGGAATTTATTAGTGGGAGTTGTTTGGAATATTAATGTACTTATCTTCACAGATATTTGATCTGATATTTCCGCAGTTCTTTTCGATGTTTTTTGGCATCCGGGAGATATTTCTCTAATTCATCCCAGAAATCTTTGCTGTGATTCTTAATGCGAATATGAACGAGTTCATGCAGCAGAATGTAATCCTGCAGTTCGGAAGGTAATCTTATTATTTTGAAGTTCAAACTGATATTATTTTTAGAAGAACAACTTCCCCACCTAGTTCTCTGCCAGCGAAATGACACTTTATTGAATTTGAATCCGTATTTTTTAGCAAGTTCACAGAGTCGATCATAGAGGAATTGAGCTGATTCCTGCACTTTGATCGGTTCGTTATTTTTATTGTTTTTTCTTGCTTCTTCATCTTGTTCCCGGATTTTTTGAACTTTTTTCAGGATCAAATCCTGTTTGGATAAAACGAACTCTTTAACAGATTTTAAAGAAACTCCTCTCGGAACTATCACTCTAATTTCTTTAGACGAACCGGAACTAAAAGTTATTCTAACCCGTTTTGCTCGATAACTTCTTACAAAATGAACTGATCCGAAATCTTTATAATATACTTTTTCTAATGTTTCGATTTTTTTCTCTCTTTCCAATTAGAAAACTTAAAACTTCCGAATGTACGAAGTTCTTCGGAATGTTGAAGATCTTCAAACAATCGGAAGATCAACGAGTTGAACATTCCGATGTTTTTAATAATCCGACATCAGAGTCCTGATATGACAACAAACAGCTTTTGCCAGACCTTCCAGGTTATATCCACCTTCGAGAACTGAAACAATTCTATCATCACAAAATTCATGAGCGATTTCCATCACCATTTTCGTTAACTTGATAAAACCATCATCCGTGATCTTAAAACAACCGAGAAGATCATCTTTCCTGCTGTCAAAACCAGCAGAAATAAGGATCAGATCAGGTTGGAAAATTTCAGCATTAGGAACTAATATTTCATCGTAAACTTTGAGTATATCCTCATCTGTTGCTCCATAATGCATGGGAACATTGAAATTCGTTCCTTTTGCTTCCCCGAATCCGGTTATTTCCGGAAATCCGCTCAAAGGATAATCATAAAGATTATGTGTGGAAAAGAACATTATATTCGGATCATTGATTGTAAAATCCTGCGTTCCATTACCGTGATGATAATCCCAATCTATGATCAGGACCTTCTGCAAACCGAGAACCTGTTGGGCATATCGAGCAGCGATTGTGACATTACTGAAATAACAGAATCCTTCTTCCCTGCCTTCATTATGAATATGATGTCCAGGAGGACGAACCGCACAAAAAGCATTCCGTACAATTCCATCAACAACAGATTTCACAGCTCCCAGAATATGAGCAACAACTAGTTCAGCGATTTCTCCGGTTGGTTCTAATTGTTGAATAGAGCGAACATGTTCTTCAGTATGAACTTTTCTGATATGTGGTAATGGATTTTCTATCGGAAAGATTTTTTCCAATTTATCGTATAGATTTTCTTCTTTCAATTTCTGCAGAATTGCTTTCAGTCTTTCCGGAGATTCCGGATGTTCCCATTCGATTACATGATCGAGGAAACGCTCATTATAGGCGAAACCGGTTTTATAAGTATTTTGATCTTTCTGCATCTTTATTCCTGATACTTTTTTCTAACAACTTAATAAATCAGGATTGAAATATTCTTTTTCATTCCACTAACACCGTCTCTATTTCCATCTCCTGCGTCAAAGGGATTTTCATTTCCTGCGGACCGGAGCTGACAACGGTTCCGGTTCCATTACCTTTGGAGATCAATTTCACAAAGATACCGTTATTATAGTCAAAATACCAGGTTTCTTTTCCTTTCATCTTTCCGGTAGTGGTAAATTCCATTCCCTGCTGTTCACCTTTGCTGTTTAAAACTCCTGTATAATCCACTTCGATCCTGGCACAATCGTGTCCATTCATCTGTTCAAAACCATCGAGAGTATTTTCACCGGTGATCACGATCTGCATATCCATTCCACCTTCATTAACCTTGATCGTATCTAATGTTGTCCAACTATCTCCGGTTGCAATATATTTTCCTGACAGGGTGGGAAATACGGATTGGAAATCGGAAGAAATGCTGCGTTCTCCTTCAGATCCCAGAGTATATTTGATCTTATCCAGACCTTTAAATTCAAGTTCTTTTCCTAAAGATGAGAGAGTCATTTCAAAACTTTTTCCTGCCACTTCGCTCAAATCCGGAGTCATATTTCCCATCGAACTGGAAACATTCATAGAGATTGAATCTATGATAAATTCAAGCTGGAAATTGTTTTCTTTTTGTCCTTTGGAATTCACAGAATAGACATAATCCTTTTTTATTTCAGTCAGCATATTCTGTCCCATGATCTCCATGGATTGCGTGAAATTATCAATTGTTCTATATTTGAGAGTTTGTCCTTCCGGCATTTTATATCTGAAGTCCAGTTTTTCCATAACTGTTTCCAGAGTTTTTGATTTTCCTGCACATCCGGCAATGATGACCAGAATGAGAAGAATAAATGAACAACTTAAAATTTTCCTTTTTCTAAACATGACTTTCTCCTTTTAAATAATTTTTTAGATCGATGTGTTTTTATTAATCGTTATTTGGATGTCAAGAATAATGATGGAAACGAGGGAAGGAAGCCGGAAACAGGAGAAAGGAAATGGAAGGAAGGAAAAAGAGGGAGGTTATTTTCGTTCCCAAACTCCTATTTGGGAAATGCTGTTGGTCAAAAAACTCTGTTTTGTTTTGAGTTTCAGAGCTATCATGTTT
>DRTC01000009.1 GCA_011372345.1 Candidatus Cloacimonadota bacterium | reverse complement strand
TGAATGAAGATTTACATCTACTATAATTCCGAGTAAATTTCTTACTTTGTTGGGAATATCTTCGAGTAACTTTTTCGCATTGTTTAAACCAATAACATTTCCGTTATCATTTTTCCCAATGAATATTATTCCGCCATCGGCATTTGCAAATCCACAAATCCATTTTATGTAATCATCTTTCCAAGTTTCTTTCCACTCAATATTTTGATTTTCTTCCATTTATTATTCCTTTTATCATCAATAATTTCTAACCTCTTTTTAGGAATATATCTGTCAAATCAAATTGCTTTGATCATTATACTTTATAAGATAGCAGGTAACATCAGCATGCCACGCACAACAATCTGTTGTATATAATCAATCTATAATTATATGAATTTATTGCGTAATAACCTGAAATTGTGTCTTATCACAATCACCTTTTCTTTTCAAATTTCCATATTATCCAACGAACTTTCTTCAACTTTAAACATTAAAACGAATGGTCAGAATATCTCCATCTTTGACAAGATAATTTTTTCCTTCCAGACGAAAAAGGCCTTTTTCTTTGATGACTTTTTCCGAACCTGCTGTCATCAGATCATCGTAGGAAAAGCATTCCGCGCGGATGAATCCACGAGCCAGATCAGAATGGATCTTTCCTGCTGCTTCGACTGCCTTATCTCCTTCCGTAATTGTCCAGGCACGAACTTCATCCTTTCCTTTGGTGAAGAAACTGATGTATCCCATCAGATCGTAAGAACTTTTTGTCAACCTGTCTCTGGCAGATTCTTTGATATTCAGATCTTCCATAAATTCTTTGGCTTCATCTTCCGGAAGTTTACTCAATTCCATCTCAAAATTTCCGGCAAATTCGATCGCTTTGTAATTCTTTTCAACCTCATTAAGTATTTTCTGGTTTGCTCCAAAATTATCTTCATCTGAATTCAGGATGATGAGTAATGGTTTGCGACTGATGAATTGAAAACCTTTGATCGATTTTTCTTCATCATCTGCTAATTCCAAATCCCGTAAAGGTTTATCTTCATTCAGAAATTGGATAACTTTATTAATTACTTTCTCTTCCAGCAGAAGTTTTGCATCCTTTAATCCTCTCTTCTTATTAAGGATTATTTTCTCTGCTCTTTTTTCCGCAATGATCAGATCGGAAATAATCAGTTCGGATTCGATCTGCTGAATATCCTTGATGGGATCAGGCTTACCGAGAGTCTGGGAAATTATCTCATCATTAAAATTCCTGACAACAAGTGCCAGAGCATCAGCGGTTTTTACCAATGCCATCGAAGAATCGGAAAAAACATCAATATTTTCATTTTCTCCCGTTAATCCGCCAAAATCAATGTATTCGATATGAGCATAAACCTTCTTTTCCGGCTCATAAATTTCAGCCAATTTCTCGATCCTTTCATCCTTGACTTCCACAATTCCCATGTTCGGTTCAACTTTTCCGGTCGAGTAAGAAGTTACTTCTGCTTCTAATCCGGTGAGAGCATTAAAAATGGTGGTCTTTCCCGAATTTTGTAATCCTATTAATCCTATTTTCATTATTTTCCTTTTTTTTTAGCAACGAACAAAACTAACAAAACAAACTAAATATCATGTTTATTCATCTTGTTCCCAAACTCCTGTTTGGGAATGAATTAATTCCCTTTTGAGTTAAAAGTGTTTTGAAACAGAGTTTCAGAACGATTGTGTTCCCAAACTGGAGCTTGGGAACAAGGATAAATTTATCTTCATTATCAGGTTTTTTCAGTGTTTTTCAGTGTTATTTGGTGTTTAATCCCTTTTCTTTTTATAATTCATCAAACTCAAAACTTCATTCGGTTTCAGCATTCTCCACATTCCGGTCGGAAGTTTTCCCAGTTTTACATCAGCGATCTGCAGTCTTTTCAGTTCCAGAACTTCCCCATCGATCTTCCCGATCATTCTCCTGATCTGTCTTTTTCTCCCTTCAAAGATCGTCATTCTCAGCTGGATTTTCCCTTGTGATCTATTTTTCACAAACACAATTGCCGGTTGAGTCTTTTTTCCTTCGATAACAATTCCATCCCGAAGTTTTTGCAATTGCTCGTTATCGAGATTTCCTTTTACCAGCACTTTATACACTTTCGGTAATTTGTAGCGGGGATGAATGATCTTATTGGCAAAATCTCCATCGCTGGTCAATAAAAGCAGTCCTTCCGACATATAATCCAGCCTGCCGACCGCAAACAGGTGAACATCAAAATCCGGCAGCAGTTCATAAACCGTTTTCCGATCAAAAGCATCCTGATGTGCAACCAGGTATTTCTTCGGTTTATTCAGCATCAGATATATTTTTTCATTTTTGGGAAGGATTTTTTTCCCTTTAAATTCAACTTCATCATTTTCCGGATCGATTTGAGTTGTCAGATCAAAACAAAGATTCCCGTTAACAGCTATCTCACCATTTTTAACTAGTTCCTCGACAGCTCTTCTCGATCCCAGATTGCATTTCGCTAAAAATTTATTTATTCTCATCTATTTTTATAAGCCTTAAATACTTTCCTTTTTATTTATTTCTAAAGGGAAAAAAAGAGGATTTAACCGTCAAGGAAAAAAGGGATTATTCTACGCAAAGGCGCGATGAACCATCAAATATTATAACTCATTTCCGGTTTCAGCGATCCCATCGGTATCAAACCTGACAAAAAAATAAGTAGAATAATGTTCTCAGGGAATCTCCGGAAGGGGATTTCCGCGGTGATTTTATTATGAATGTCAAGAAAATGTCAATCTGTGCAATGTTATTGATGTTGTGAAGTATAACTTATTGAGAAAAGCGGTTTAGAGAGTGAACATTCACCTTCCTTCGCGCCTGTGCGGAGAAAAAAACAAATTGACATAAATCTCTCCCTTTTTTGCTTCTCCAATATGCAAAATAATAAAAGTAAAATAGCTGCAATAATTACTGCCGGAGGAAGCGGTAAGCGTTTCCAGTCCGGAACAAAAAAGCAGTTTTTGGAAATAGCCGGTCGTCCGCTTCTTTTTTATACAATTGATAAATTCTATCTTCACCCGCAAATAGATAATGTGCTGGTTTCTCTCCCTCCGGATGAATTTGAAAGATCAAAAGAGCTGACTTCAAAAGAATTCCCCGAAATCGAATTTATTATTGGTGGAAAAGAGCGGCAGGATTCGGTTTATAATGCGTTAATAAATTGTCCGGCAGATACGGATTATGTGCTCATTCATGATGGAGTTCGACCTTTTATTTCGGAGCAGGAGATCTCGGAATTGATCGAGAAAGTTCAAACACAGAAAGCAGTGATCATTGTCAGCGGGATGAAGAACACGATCAAAAAGGTGGATGAGGAAAAGATCATAGAAACGATTCCCCGAGAAAACCTGATGAATGCTCTCACTCCGCAGGTTTTTGATTTTCATCTCATTAAAAAATATCATCAGCAGGCAAAAGCAAAAAATCTTTATTTCACGGATGATGCTGCTATCCTGGAGCATTTCGGAGAACCGGTTTTTTATTTAGAAGGAAGTTCCAAAAATTTTAAAATTACGGAACTTATTGACTTTGAAATTGCGAAAAAAATTTTAGAGCAGAAATTGTGACTCATCATTGTATCCTTCTATTAAAAGAGAAGGAACATAAGAGAAGCAAGAAGAAATAAAAAAGGTAAAATAATGAATTTGAAATTCCTTACAAAATTGAAAATTTCTATCCCGATTCCTGTGTTCGGGACCGGATGCGGAGTTCTGGGATTGAGTCTTTCCAAAGTCTCGCTGAATTTAGGAAAATATGCCTCGACTTTATTGAAAGCACTCGAATATCGCGGTTATGACTCGACTGGCGGTGTTTTCCAGACAAAAAATATGGAAGTAACTTTACTTAAAGATGTGGGAGCTCCCAGCACCCTTGTAAAAACTCTCGGTATTGAAGAACAGGCCGGGAAAATATTCTGCGGACAGGTACGCTGGGCAACTTTCGGAACTGTGACCAAAAAGAATGCCCAACCGCATATCGTGAAATGCAAAAATTTTATTTACGGTGCTCATAACGGCAATATCACCAACACACGGGAATTGAAAAAATTCCTCCTTTCCGAAGGTCATAATGTTGTCTCAGATAATGACGGTGAAATGCTGGTACATACGGTTGAACACTATTTTGATAATGAGTTGAGCAAGATCGCAAGCAACGAACATTTCATACCGGAAAAGCGTCGAGCCTGCATGCGACAGGCGATCATTAATGCTTCCAAAAAAATGGTCGGTTCTTATGCAGCAGTGATCGTTGATCCTCACACGGAAATGGTTTATGCGATCAAAGCGGGAAGTAGTCTGTATTTCGGGATTGGTGAAATAGATAGTAATAATTTCGGTTTAGCTTCTTCTGATCTGACTGCTGTTCTGCGCTTTACGAAAATGCTGGTCAATCTGCGGGAAGGTGAATTTGTCGAGTATGATCAGAATAATTTCAATGTTTATGCTTTCAAAGATCTTAAAATAAAAAGACCGAATCAACCTGATCTGATCATCAAACAAGGTTCAAAGATAGAGAAAAAACCGGTTCGCTCCAAATTGCGTGCGGAAGATACGGAACTTATTCCACCTTTTGAATATTTTATGGAACAGGAGATCCAGGCAGAGATCGAAACTTCCGGCAAGTTGATCAAACTTTTCCAGGGAGGATCGAATACCGGTCGCAGAATGGTCGAACTTCTGAAACGGGAAAATATTCATGAGGAGATGAAGGATATTGGTGAGAATATTCTGAAAAAAGACGATTTTCAAAAACAAAGTAAGATCTTTAATAAGTTCAATGATTCCGAAAAAGCTGCGGAATTTTATCGTAAAGTGAGGGAAGAATACACTTCCATTTATGATGTACTGGTTACGGAAGGATTCGAGAAAAAGTATTTCTTTTCCACTGATAAAAACACTTTCATCGATCTGCTTGAATCTCATTTTGATAAGAAAAAACTTCTCATTGCCAAAGCCTTAGATTCGATTTCGGAATTGAGTGATGTCAAACAATTCCAGGAAAGTATCAGGAATTTTCTGGAGATCATAGATAATTCCATCAAGAACAATCGTAATATTTATACGATTGCCTGCGGAACTTCTTTTCATGCTTCCAAAGTTGCAGCTTTGTTTTTTAATGAAATTGCCAATTTGGAAATAATTCCCTGCTTACCGGGAGATTTCCGCGGACAATATTCGAAAAGTTTAAAGGATAATGATGTCATCATCGGAGTTTCCCAGAGCGGTGAAACAAAAGATCTGATCGACATCTTCAATGATGTGGAAGATTCCGGACTGAAGATCAAGATGATCGTGCTGGCGAATAATATGAATTCCACTCTCGGACAGGAAAAGAGCGATGTTTCCATACCCATTTTCTGCGGACCGGAAATCGCTGTTCCTGCTACAAAAAGTTTCATCAATCAAATTACTTTATTCTATTATCTGGCTATAAAAATAGCAGAATTGAAGTTGGAAAACCTGAAAAAGGAAAACGGGAGTCAGGATTTGATCAGGGAATTGAGCAGGAAACTCGATCAGAGATATAAATCTATCGAGGATATTCCTAAATTGATCGAAGATACGATCGCTACTTCCAGAGAAGGGATCGAATATATAAGCAGCAAAATTTATATGGAACCTTCGCTGCACATTCTGGCGACTAAAATGATAGGAGTTGCCAAAGAAGGTGCACTCAAAATCAGGGAAACGGTTTTGAATCATGCGGAAGGCGGAGAAGCATCGGAATTTAAACACGGACCGAATACGATTTTAGGAAAGAACACGGTTTTCGGATTTAAGAATGTCAGGAAAATGATCCGTTATTTCAATGAGATCTTAGAGAAAGCCTTTGATCTGGCGGA
>DRTC01000008.1 GCA_011372345.1 Candidatus Cloacimonadota bacterium | reverse complement strand
GTGTCGACTCCCTGGGCATAAACCTGCTTAAAATCTCCCCGTATTTCTTCCCAGACAGCAGCTACGAGGTTCTCTTCCGGTAATATTGTGGAATCCATAGCTTCCTGATCAAAACCTGTCATTTGGGTGATAGGCTGTCCGTTATCATCTAACCCAAAGCTGCCATCAGAATTTAAGGTCTGCATATAGATTTGATTTGCTATACTGCTGAACCTGGTATCTTTCCAAATGATAACAGGATGATTATTATTTTTCAGGATCTGATAGTTTTCCGCATTTCCATCCAGTCCGTAATATATAATTTCTCCGTTTTCTGCTAATAATTCAAGACCATTTTCATCTAAAATCTGCATATAAATTCCTGTTGAACCTGTTCTCAAATCTCCCCAGCTAATGAAAACTTCTCCCTCTGTATTTCTTTTTACCAAAGGTGAAAATTGTTCTCCAGCAGCAATGCAAATGATTTTTCCGCTGTTATTCCAACCTGCAGGAATGTTTCCATCTGTATCGAGATGCTGCAGATAAATATCCACATTTGGATAACCCTGGTCTCGAGCATCATCCCAGACGATCCAGCAACCGCCGTCAAAATCGGAGATTAGACGAGGATTCAGTTGGTCGTCGTTTTCCGTACAAAGAGCTACTCCAGCAGGATCCCAGAGCAGATCACCATTTGTATTCACTTTTTGAGTATAAAGATCTTTATAATAAAAATCATTTCTGCCATCTTCCCAAACTATGAATGCTCCGTTATCGGAAGATTTTGTAATTCTAGCATTTCTCTGGATTCCTGCTCCAACATAGATCTCGATCTCATCACCCCATAGAAGATTTCCGTTTAGATCGACTCTTTGAGCATAAATATCACCATCATTTTCGTTTCTTCGATCACGCCAGGAAATGATGAAACTCCCGGTTCCATCCGGAGCTATTTTCGGTTTTTCCTGAACTCCATCAGAACTGCATAACAGAACTCCCGTTTGTCCCCAGGGAAATGATCCGTCAGACAGGATTCTCTGAACATAAATATCTCCCTCTTCAGGATTGGGAGTATCATGCCAGGCAATGATCGCACCACCTTCACCATCTTCCCAGAAAGTATGCTGGTTTTGAATTCCATTCGAACTGGCGATCGGATTACCATTAGCATCCCAACCAGCAGCAATAGTACCGTCTGCCAGAATATGAGTTCCGTAAATATCGGTTCCACCTTCATTTCTTGAATCTTCCCAGATAATATAAGCACCACCAACTGCATCATTAATAATATTCAAAGAAATCTGTACATCTTCGATCAGACAGAGAGGAACACCGATCGGATCCCAAAGCAAATTACCATTGTAATCAAGTTTCTGGGCATAAATATCTCCGGCATCTTCGTTGCGGAAATCTACCCAGGCTGTGATTACTCCACCCTCGGTATTGATCACAACGATATCTTCCTGACGATTTATTTCACCATTGATCAGGACAGCTTCTTCACCCCATTCGAGATTTCCGTTGCTATCGACTTTCTGTCCCCAGACATCTCTGTCTGCGCGACGCGTATCCGACCAGACATAAACAACACTTCCATCATCGAGAGCAATTCCGGAACGGAACCATTCGATATTTACACCCTGACGGATGGGAATACCATCAGTCTGCCATTGGGCTTGAGCTAACAATCCCATACTCAGGATTATCATCATTAAAACTAAAACTTCCTTTTTCATTATTTTCTCTCCTGTTTTTATTTATTTAAAATTTTATTTCATTCATTAAACCTTCAAAAAACTGTATAAAATCGCTTACGTTCGGCTTTTGGAAGGTTAACCATCTTTAAAAATCAAATTATTTCCTGTTTAAATTTGAATTCTTAAAAGACTTTCTCATTGGAGTATCAGTTGAAGCAACAACTCGATAAAATTTGCTGGCTGCGGATG
Organism: Candidatus Cloacimonadota bacterium; assembly: GCA_011372345.1. NCBI lineage: Bacteria > Pseudomonadati > Candidatus Cloacimonadota > Candidatus Cloacimonadota bacterium. Next base: position 5,367 of record DRTC01000008.1, on the reverse strand, counting down.
CAGCTGTCTGCCATGATGTAACATTAATTCCTTCTTCTTCTAATGTTGAGAAAGAACCATAAGGATTTGAGTCGCTGTAAATTTTATATGAATTTGCTCCAGTTACTGAATTCCAGTTAATCGTAATATTGCTACCACTTTGAGCAATGGTGACATTTACCGGAGGATCAAGGCTTTCCTCGACATTTAAAGTAACAGGGATGATAACTTGAGAGTTATCAGGATCATTACTGGTTATAACAATATTTGCTTCATAAGTTCCTACTCCAAGATCATCAGGATTTGTGTCGAAAGTAACCGTAATAACATCATTCGGGGAACCGGTATCGATCGAACCGGTAACTTGATTTGCTCCATCCAGAGTACACCAATCGAATGTAGGATCATTTGTACAAGTTGCTGTAAACGGACTTAATCCGGTTGGAGTTGAACCACCAACACCATCGGAAGCTACTTGAGTTCCGTCATTATCATAAATATAATATGCATTTTCATAAGACCAGCTTCCTGCAGAATAGTTAGTTGAAATCTGATCACCGGTATTTACATCGAATGAATGAGATTCAGGACCGTAACCCGAACTCAAAGAAAGATCATTCAAGACTACAGAGCCATTAACCAGAACATCAACAGAACCACCATTCCAACCATCTCCGTAGTCATCAACAAGATCGATCGTGAATTGGCATAATCTCAAAGATTGATCAACTTCTTTGAAGAATGGAGCAACGATCGGTGTTTTGATCTCTCTATCACCAACATTGTTTTCACTTCGTATTCTTGAAATATCGAATTTGTTATTACCTATATTAGCAATTCTGGTTGTATAGACAACAGTTGCTGTATAATCCAAGGTTGTTCCACCATCATTTCCAATATTCAAATCATCGGTAGTCGAGTCATCTGGAGCTAAAGTTTTTGTATAGGAAGCAGGTGAATATGTAATTTGAGCAGGAGAAGCAAGAGGTGGGAAAATTATGTAATCAACCCAGGCACAGTCTTCACCTTCACTCACAGAACCATCTTTATGATAATGCCATTCAAAAGTACGAGTTCCGGCAGAAACAGGATAAGTTTCTTCAGACCAATCAATAATACCCGACCATCTTTCCTGTTCAACTCCATCAATGCGAAATCTTAAATAATCCCAGATATTATCTTGATGATTTTCACAAGAGACCTTTTTCCAGAAAGAAATATCACCTGCTGATAAAACATTAACTTCTATAACTAATGATACATCTTCATTATCGGTAATATCATCAGATTGGGCACTATATGTTCCTTCATAAGAATCAGAATCAATTATCCAATCTGCATCTCCATCAAATTCCCAGGCATATTTAGAGAAATCACCGGTTTCAAAATCTTCAACATTCAAACCGACCGATAAAGCAAAACCGTTTGTATTCGAATAACCAAGATCACCGGTAAAATCCAGAGCAAAAATTACTGTGTGTCCCAAGGGAGTATTTACTGATGTTGTTACATTATAATAAACATTAGCAGTTGAACTTGCCTGCAAAGTTGAAACATTGTCGTAATTATCATTGATTGTAATGTAACTGTCGGTTGATGAAAGGATAGAATTCAGGTTGGTTACATCAGCTCCACCATTATTGATCAAAGTAACTCTTAATTCAGTTGTTTCATCCGGATCTAAAGTGTTATTTCCTCCATCATTCACAAATACTTCCTGGAACTCTACGACCGGAGCATTGAGCATAAGTTGAAAATCCAGATCCCAGGTATCTTCATTTCCGGTAACATCAAGGTCAAATATAGCATTGTGTCCGTCAGGACAATCATTATCTACGGTAAATGTATAGTCAGTAAAATTCGTACCAGAAGTTCCACCGGCAATGTCACTATAATTTGATGAATTTTGAGTTACTGTTACATAACTATCAGTTGAAGAAAGAATCGCAGATACACCAGTTGCCGGATTTAATCCCATATTATTCAGATCGATTTCCAGGTTTACTGTTTCTCCATAATCCACATTTCCATTTCCATTTGTGTCGTCAATAACGATCGTTCCAATGACAAGATATGGTTCTGATGGAGGTTCAGGAGAATTTGTAGTATATAAAATTGCCATTTGATTTTGCAGAGTTTTCGCAGCAGTCGGATAAGTATTATTATAAGTATATTCTAATCCAACCTCACTTGTATGATCTTCAATACCTACAGTTGCATATTGTCCGTGAGAAATGTGAAAAGTGGGAGTGTAATCTCCAACATCAACATTGTTCACAACCTTGTATTGCATTTTAATTTCTCCATCACCAGTTGGTGTTGGATAATAATTAGGATCGTAGAGTATAACCTGAAATGTTTCTTCAGCACTATTATATTCATTTTGCAAATGGGACCATTCGACAATGAAATAATGCTGACCGGAATTGTTGTAATAACACACTCTTCCGCTTCCAATTTTAAGGTCATCCCAAAAGGGAGCGATCATGGGAGATGGACCAAGAGGACCTGGAATATGCCAGTTCATAAAAGAATATTGCTCTGTTGAACCGGGAGCGATCCATCCGTTTGAACAAACTGTAATGGTGGAATAATTCTCACCATAAAAAGGGAAATTAAATGGTAAACTTATGGTCTCGATATCTCCTGTATTTCCTACATCAGACATGGTAATAACGGTTCCGGAACCGCCATAATTCGGATCGATCTCTTCCCAATCATAAATCGGTGTCGGAGTGTAAGTTATATCTCCATCATCATAGCAGTAGTAACCATAAGTATCAGGTCCGAGCGGATCAGTAACAGAGACATCACCAACTTCAAATATAAATTGTACTGTATTATCATAACCACTTGCATTATATAGCTGGAGATCGAGAGTGAACTGGGTTCCGGGAGCTATATTTGAACTTGCAGACACTTCAAATTTATTAGAATTATTAGTTGCTGACGATCCTGAACCAATAGTGCCAAAATATCCGGCATGATCGGGAACAGTTATCTGGCTGTCTGAACTCGAAAGAGTGCCATAAACAGAAGACGAAGAGACAGAACCGATATTTTCTATGGTTACGGTTAGATCGGAAGTTTCACCCGGATCTAAAATACCATTTCCTCCATCAACAACAGTATAACTGTCATACGAGAGATTCGCTCCGTCAACGGTTAAATATATTTTATCATTCCAGACATTACCAACACCTTCTGTAATGACTATATCGATATCGATTTCAGTTCCTCCGAGAACATCTGCATCAAGGCTGAAATCAAAATCATCAGTCGAATAAGAAGAACTTCCGGCTCCAATATTAGGATAAGTTTCAGAATTATCAGTGATCGCGATAAAAGAATCATCCGAAGAAATTGTTGCTCCAATAGAATATGTACTTGAAGTACCATAGTTTTTAAGACTCACACCGAGTTCGATGTCTTCACCAGGATTGATATTTCCATCACTATTCCCGGAAGAAGTTCCGAAATTGTCATCATCGATATTTGTTTCAAAAACGCTTAAGAATTTATTTTCCTGTCCAATATCGAAACTGCCGAGATGAGGAATATAATTATGATTTGTAACTGTTAATGTAACTGTTCCTTCGGTGTCACCGTCGAATTGCAGGAAAATTTGACCGTTACTGTCTGTATATCCGGTAGAGAAGATTTCATCATCTCCCATTAAAGCCGTAACCCATGCTCCTTCAAGCGGTGTACGAGAACTGTTTTCAACCGTAACTTCAATAAAATTACTTCCTAATGGAATTGTAGAATCATAAGTTACGATCAGATCTTCCGGAAGATTCGTCCAGATTTCCATACCCGGATCTCCCATGAGGTTGTTCCAATAAGAGAAATTATTAACTTCATCATTAGGATTCTGCGGATAATTAAGATATAGATTTAATTTTCCACGATTTAAAGCACCCCCCATGTGATAGATCTGATCTTGGAAAATTCCATAAAATATACCTGCATCAACGCAATTATTAAAGCAGGTATGAGTGTACATTGTTGCTGTTCCAATAGCAGCAATTCCACCTTTGGGAACAGCTACTGAACCGGCTTTTAACATTGCTTCACTTCTACAATCGCTGGTTCCTTCAAAATCTCCGGAACCGCAAGTAGGAAATACCGATACCGGAAGCATATAACCATTTGTTAAACTGCTGATGTCATCTGTTCCCCAGCCACTCATTCCTAAATAGCCACGATAATTGAAATAAAGAACTCCATCATTCATTGAACTGTTCATTTCAGAAGCACAACTACCATAATAGATTTCATCATAAGTAAATCCGGTTTCATTGCGATCTATCATCTCTTTAACATTTTTCTTTGTAATTATACAGGATTGACCTGATGAAGAAGGATCGCCTACTAATAATGCTTTATTATACCAGTCTGTATCAGTCATATAAGGTTCTTTTTCATAATTCAGTATTTTATAAACAATGGTAGCAAGCTCATCTATATAATTAAAAGAAAGACGACCTATAAAAACATCTGCTAAAATATCACCACCATCCAAACGAGCATAATTTTGATCACCTTCACCTGCATAATAAGGCCATGTAGGAATATTAAAACTTCCTCCTGCGTCTCCTACCAGACAGACAAATTCCGGAGGATTTTCCCAGGTGTCATAAGCAGTTTGGATATAAGATTTGATTGTAGAGCTGCTTGTTCCTGAAGAAAAATCGGTTGCTGTTACCTCAAATCCTTTCTGATGTTTCCAATCGACTAACAGATCGAGATATGTTTCAACAGAAGTGCTGGTCGTGTAAATAAAGAGATAACTTGGATCCTGATATTCATCATCTCTCGTAATTAAAGATTCATGATTAATGATAGTTGAGGAATATAATTGTTCAAAGGATCTTGATTTTTTTTGAGTCATGAATTTTGGATTTTCACCACCTTTGCCAGTACAATTCACAACTATATTTATGTTTTTATATAATTTTAATTCTTGTGTTTTGGGATCATATTGAAATGGATTAACAGTTACAGTTACGACTCTGTAATCCCTCATGATCGCAGGAGTTCCGATCTCAGCGATTGTACCGGGAAAAATATCTCCATTTGCATAATAATCATCATCGATGACAAATTCGTTTCTATTTGGTTGGCTCTCAGAAAGAAGTTCTTGTCTGGGATAGATATTCATATCGGTAAGTACATCATAATCCGACGAAATAATATCGATTGAGACCGTTCCTTCATTGGGGATAGCAACTAATCTGGTAAATCTGGGAAGATCAGGTTTTCCGATTTCCAGGAATTCACCTTCATTAAAATAAGAAATTTTCTGAAAGATTTCTTCTCTTTCGGAAATTTCTTCCATTTCAAAACCATTAAGTGCAAAACTTATTTCGATTGCTTCGTTTTCAC
>DRTC01000007.1 GCA_011372345.1 Candidatus Cloacimonadota bacterium | reverse complement strand
ATATATTTGCTCGATGACTTTGAAAAATTCGTTTTTATCGATTCCTAAATTTTTTCCTTTTTTGATTATTTTTTGGAGTTCGATTTTACGGAATTCAGCACTTTTTTTCTTTTTCAATTCTTGCTGAGCACCTTTATTTACAAATAATCCGATTCCTCTCTTTTTATAGAGAATTCCTTCGTTTATCAACTCGCTGACTGCACTGGAAATCGTCTGCGGATTCAAACGATACTGTTGAGCAAGTGTTCTGATAGATTGGATTTTATCTTCTTCTTTGATGGATTTAGTGATAATTGCTTTTTCGATCTCCTCCTTAATCTGGAGGTAAATCGGAATATTTTCATTAAATTTCATTCCTTCCTCACTGTGCTACTGCTTTAGTGTCTGGGTCAACCAATACACCAGTGCAATTGCTGTCAAGGATTATTTTTGTTTTTTTTGAAAATAAGAAAAAAAATAGTCTATCTATAATAAATTATAAGTGGTTATGAAATTAACCTTTTTTCATAATTTCTTGAATTATGATATCGGATGCGTTTCCATTTCCATAGAAATCCTGATCAAAATGCAAAGATTTATTTATCATTTCTCTGTAGGAAGAATATATTACATTTGAATCTGCTCCGGTAATAAAATTATAACCATGATCAACAAGTTCGACCCATTCGGTTTCATCACGAAGTGTAATGCAAGGTTTATGGAAAAAAAATGCTTCTTTCTGCATTCCTCCGCTATCAGTCATAACAAGTGAGCAGTTCTTTAATAACCAAACCATTTCCAGATATCCGACAGGATCGATGATCTTTATCTGTCCGGTATCAAGATTTAATTTTGACATTATTTTTCGTGTTCTTGGATGGAGAGGAAGAATGATTGGAATATCTTTTGAGATTTTATCTAAAGCAGTAAATATTGATTTCAATCGTTGCGGATCATCTGTGTTTTCTGCCCGATGGATTGTGGAAAGAATAAATTGAGAAGGAATCTTAAAACCTGGTTTTTGTGACAAATCTGTATAAAAAAGTGCTGCGTCGAGCATGACATCACCATTTTTAATGATCACACATTCAGAACTTTCAAATCCTTCTTTTTTCAAGTTCTGAACTGCTTCATCAGTAGGACAAAATAAAATATCACTGATCCTGTCAGTTAAAATCCGATTTATCTCTTCCGGCATTTTCCGGTTGAATGAACGCAGTCCCGCTTCAATATGAGCAACTTTGATATGTAACTTTTTTGCAGCAAGAGCACCTGCAATCGTTGAATTCGTATCTCCATAAACCAGCACCCAGTCAGGTTTTTCCTTGATCAGAACCTGCTCGATCTTTGCCAGCATCTGACCTGTCATCGCTCCGTGTGTAAGACTATTCACATTCAGATTGTAATCCGGTTCGGGGATCTGCATTTGCTGGAAAAAAATTTCGCTCATATTTTTATCGAAATGCTGACCTGTATGGACGATTATTTCTTTCAAATCTTTATGTTTTGCGATTTGACGTGAGACAGTTGCTGCTTTGCTGAATTGGGGTCTGGCGTCGAGGATGGTGACTATTTTCATTGATTTTTCCCCTTAACCACATCAAAAGTTTGTCTAATTTTCTTT
>DRTC01000006.1 GCA_011372345.1 Candidatus Cloacimonadota bacterium | reverse complement strand
TCAATAATTTCTAAAATAATTATATTCTTTTTAATATTTATCATTTCTTCTTGTGCCACCATGAAAACTTCAAAAGTTCAATTCACCGGAATCGAAGAAAAATTGAAGATCCGCGATTATGCGGGAGCGATCTCCCAAATAGAAAGTGCCAAAGACAAATATTACAAACCCAAAGAAAAGGTCGTGTATTATCTTGATCTGGGGATGCTCTATCATTACCATAAAGAGTATGCAAAAAGTAACGAATTCTTATCCAAAGCAGAAAAGGCGATCGAGGAACTTTATACGAAAAGCATCAGCAGAGCAGCAGCATCTCTTCTGCTCAACGACAATGTACTCGAATATGCAGGGGAAGATTATGAGGATATTTACCTGAATATATTTAAAGCGTTGAATTATATCGAACTCGACCTTTTTGACGATGCCTTCGTAGAAATTCGCAGGATAAATAACAAACTTTCGATGTTAGAAGACAAGCACACAAAAATAGCAGATCAATTCAATCTTTCCAAAGATAAAAAAGTAGATTTCAAAGCAGGCAAGAATAAATTCCACAATTCTGCTCTGGGAAGGTATTTGAGTTTACTTCTTTATCGCGCTGAAGGTAAGCTGGATGATGCCCGGATAGATAAAAATAAAATAGCAGAAGCCTGGGATCTGCAATCTCAAATCTATAATTTTCCCAAAATCCAGTTCGATAATTACCTCGAGCGAACCAATAAAACAAGGATCGATGTTTTGAGTTTCATTGGGAAATCTCCTGATAAAAAAGCAAATACACTTTATATCCATACGGAAAAAGACCTGATCGTGATCGCCAGAACCGAAGAAAATCCGCGCGGGAAACAGAAAATTGAGGATTTTAATGTTATTCCCTGGAAAGGAATTGAAGAAGGTTATCATTTTAAATTCCAGCTCCCCAAAATGAATTTAAGGAGCTCATGCATAGCGAAAGTTAAAGTTGTAGTTGATAATCGGATTGCCGGAGAACTGAAGATCATCGAAAGTATTGAAAATGTTGCTTTGGAAACTTATAAGATCAAAGAACCTATCATTTATTTAAAGACTATCACCCGAGCAATAGTCAAAGGTTTGTTTGCAGAAAAGCGAAAACAGGAAATGGAAGCAAAGATAAATAATAATATTCTCGGTTTTGCAGCTCGACTGGCTACCGATGCTCTGGTTGATGCAACGGAAAATGCCGACCTGCGGATCTCTCGCTTTTTCCCTTCCAAAGCTCTAATTAAGGAGTTGTTAGTCGAACCCGGGATCCATCATATCAAGATCGAATATTATTCTGATAACAATACGCTCCTTTTTACCGATGATCTGGGAGAAAAAGAATTTAAAGCTGACAAATTGAATTTGCTCGAATCGTATTATCTGGATTAATTGTAGCCCGGAACCTTTAGTCCGGCTTTTGACGGATTGTTCTGATTACTCATCAAAGTAGAGCATTAGAAGAAAGCATTCCCTCGCAGGAGTGTAGGATCGAGAAATAACAAGAAAGAAAATGGAGATAAAGATGAAAAAGACGATTTTTATTCTGCTTGTATTTTTTATAGTCATTTCCTGTGCAGTACAGGCAAAAAGTAAAAAGGAAACAAGCTCAAGACCTGTCTGGATGGATAATCCCAAAGCAAAGTATTCGGAACAATTATATTTGACAGCCATCGGGGAGGGAGATTCCTGGAATGATGCGGAGAATATGGCTGCTGCCAATCTTTCCAAAATTTTCGAATCAAAGATCAAAGCTGAAGAAACGACTAAACAAAGATACCGCGAACTGACCATCGATAATAAAACCACAACCGAAGATGACTTCGATGTGAATAAAAATGTCAATATCAAGTCCGAACAGACTCTTTATAATATCCAGTTCGCAGACAGCTATACAGACAATCTCGGTCGTGTTCATGCTCTTGCTTATCTGAAACGGTTTGAAACCGGTGAGATCTACGAAGAAAAGATCAATAAGAATGCAGAGCGGATAGAATATTTTTTCAAACAAAGCAAAGAAGCAAGCGATATTTTGGTTAAATATGCGGCTATGAATGCTGCTTCCGTAATTGCTTTGAATAATGAAATTTTGTTAGATCAACTAAATATTATTTCTCCGGACACAAAGGAATTTCTCGAACTGAAATATAATTATCAAGATATTATCAAGGAAGCAGCGGAATTGGCAAAACAGGTTGGATTCAGCATAAATATCCAAAATGATCCAGATAATAAAATTAGAATTGCAGTCGAATCAATGCTGACCGATCTTGGATTTATTATCTCGGAAAATGGTGTTCTTAATGTTGAAAGCGATGTTTTGTTTGAAAATACTGATTTGAAAAGAGATGACGATTTTAAGTTCGTCAGGTATAATTTTAATTTGAAGATCAATGATAGAGCAGGAAATACAATAGTTTCTCTTTTTGAAAAAGGCAAAGAAGGACACACAACCTATTTTGAAGCACAGGAAAGAGCGATCAGAACGATCGATAAAAAGATCAGGAAAAGTTTGAGGAAAAAACTGATCGCATATTTTGACGGATTGGTGATGTAACACATTTTTGAAAAATGTGAATCTTCATTATATATTTGAGGAATTGTATTTTTTTACAGAATGCAATTCTGTGCTACATTCACAACCAGTATTGATTGTGATACAGTAACTAAAACAATCTTGTTTTAGATGTAAAAATTAACAATTTGGCAAATTGTTTTACAGGAGAAATCATGAAATCATACAGAAAAGAACTCTGGTTCAACACACATTCCCGCAGGCAATTGATCAATATTACTCCGGATGTCGATGTTTGTTTAAAAGAAAGCGGAGTACAGGAAGGTTTATGCCTGGTAAATGCCATGCACATCACAGCGAGTGTTTTTATCAATGACGATGAGAAAGGTCTGCATCATGATTATGAAAGATGGCTGGAAAAACTTGCTCCGGAAAAGCCTTATTCCCAATACCAGCATAATGGTTTTGAAGACAATGCAGATGCGCACTTGAAAAGAACGATCATGGGTCGAGAAGTTGTCGTTGCCATTACCAACGGAAAACTGGATTTTGGATCCTGGGAACAGATATTTTACGGTGAATTTGATGGAAAAAGAAGGAAACGGGTATTAGTAAAGATTATTGGTGAATAAAGTTGGAGGAGTATGAATGCTTGATCAGGAAAAAACAAAAGAACAGCTACTGATAGAATTAAACACCTTAAAAGAAGAAAACAGGAAACTCAAAAAAAGTAGGCAGCATTATCAAAAGGATGAATTAAAAAATCAGGCTGTCTTAAATGCCCTGCCGGATATACTTTTTCATCTCGATAAAAATGGTATTTTCCTTGATTATCATGCTCCGAAAAATGATTTACTATACTCCAGACCGGAAAATTTTATTAATGAAAAAATTACTGATATTTTACCGAAAAATATTGCTGTAAAAACGATTGATTTGACAAAAGAAGTCCTTAATACTGGCAAAATCATGTCCTTTGAATATGAACTTCCCATAAGTAATGAGTTAAGATACTTTGAAGCTCGTTTTACTGTTTTCGATGAAAATTCCGTACTCATTCTTACCAGGGATATAACTGAAAAAAAAGCATTAGATAAAGCACATATCGAATCCTTGGAAAAATTCAAATCCTTAACAGATAATTTGAATGTCGGAGTTTATAGGACTACAGCCGGTGCAAAAGGTAAATTCATTGAAGTAAATCCTGCTTTTCTAAAAATGTTCGGTTTCGATAACAAAGATGAAATA
>DRTC01000005.1 GCA_011372345.1 Candidatus Cloacimonadota bacterium | reverse complement strand
CTAATCATCATTTGCTGTTTTTCTTCTTTTTTCCTCGATCCCATATGGAATTTGGGAACGTGGAAAATAATGCTAAAACCTATACGAAAGACTGATCGTATTTTCTCCGAATTTCAGATGTATTTTTTTCTTTTTTGTTTCAAAATCAAAAAGATGAGCATCTACAAAAGCATCGATCATCGAGAGAAAAACTACTGTTCCCACCCAGAAAAAATCGCTTTGCCGTTTGTTGTAATATTCGAGATATTTACTGTAATTTTCAGGATTTTCCGTTTGCGCATATTTCTGATAATAATCTTCCGCTTTGAGATGATGATAAGTTGCCAAACCGATCACATAACTTTCCAACAAAAAAACTCCGCTGGATTTCCAGTAAGATTCATTATAAAATTGACCTCCTCCCGGGATCAATAAGGAAAGTGCTGCTGCTTTTAAAGGTTTCTTTTTATTCTCTTCCGTAAAACCTGAAATTGAAAATAAAAGCAGAAAAATAATTATCAGGAATTTACGCATTGTTCAGTCTTTCCTTTAAAGTTAAGAGGAAAAGTGGGATCATAAATTCATGATGACCGATGAAATAATATCCTTTTCCTCCACTCAAAGTAGGTCTGTGAACGATATTCGTTTGCGGTCGATAATGAAAATTCATATCGAAAACAGCTGTCTGGAAATTTTTCAGAGGATAGCCGAGATTCCTGACAACCGTAACTGCTTTTAGGAAAACTTCCGGTAAAATCACCGCAGAACCGAAATTCAGGAAAATACCTCCGTCATTCATCTCAATTAAATTGCTACAGAAGATCCGGAAATCTCGCAGCGAACATTCCCCGATCGCAGAACCGTTCGCAGTTTCATGCTGATGATTGATATCCGTTCCCAAGGCAACATGAACTGTGAATGAAACCTTTTGTTGCCAGGCATTGGCAAAGAGAGAAAACTGATTATTGGGAGCATTCGTTTCAACTAAATATTTACCTATCGCTTCCCCATAACCGGATCTTTCTTTTGCTCCATTTTTAATTATCGAGTTGATCAGATCATTTGTTTCGGAAACCATGCCAAAGGTTCCGTCTTCGAGAGCGGTTGCCACATCTTCCGAAGTTTTTCCGAATTCAGCAATTTCAAAATCATGGATAACAACCGAACCATTTGAAGCCAGAGCTTTAATAGCTCCCATCTTCATCAAATCGATAATAAAAGGAGATAATCCGCATTTGATGACATGACCTCCCAGAGCAATGATGATTGGTTTCTGTTTTTGATAAGCATTAACACATTTGTCGAGAAGTTCATTCATCTCTTTCACTTTAAGAACATTCGGCAAACTTTTCCAGAAATCGTTTAAGGAAATTTTTTGCGGATGGGAAAAGTCCTTTAAACTGATTTTGCTTGGTCTGTCTTTGATGGAATATTTTGTTAGCCCATTTAAATTTATTTCTTTGAATATGCTCATATTAACTCACCCTGATATTCACAACTTCCGAATGTTTAGGCTTGCCTAATCTTCGGAATGTTGTTTCTTGCTAAACAATCGGAAGACCAGCAAGCTGGACATTCCGATGTTTTTATCAATCCGTGTTCATCCGTGCCCATCCGCGGCTTAAACACTCTTTTTTATATTTTTCAAATCTGTTTTCCAAAATCGCCAGCCTGGCATTTTTAACAAGTTCTAAATAAAAATGCAGACTGTGAATAGTTGCCAATCTCATTCCCAGAATTTCGTCAACACTGAATAAATGACGAATATAAGCTCTACTGAAATTTTTGCAGGTATAGCAATCACAATCTTCGTCGATGGGGGAAAAATCTTCTTTGTATCTTGCTGATTTGATGATCATTTTTCCTTTTTTGGTGAAAATCGTTCCTTTGCGAGCATTCCTGGTCGGCATCACACAATCGAACATATCGATTCCGTTTTCGATATTTTCCAGTAAATCCAGTGGTGTTCCAACTCCCATCAGATAACGAGGTTTATCTTGCGGTAAAATATTATTCAGAAAATTCGTTATCTCCAGCAGTTCTTCTTTCGGTTCTCCAACCGCCAATCCTCCGATCGCATAACCCGGAAAATCCATCTCCATCAATTTTCTCGCACTTTCCTCCCGCAGATCTTGATAAATTCCACCCTGAACAATTCCGAACAAAGCCTGCTTCTTAATATTTTTATGAACTTCCTTTCCGCGTTTTGCCCAATCAAGAGTAGTTTTCAGCGAATTCGCAATATATTTTTTCGTTGCCGGATAAGGCGGACATTCATCAAAAGACATGATTATATCTGCTCCCATTGCATTTTGAATAGCTATCACTTTTTCCGGAGTGAAAAAATGATAACTACCATCGAGATGTGATTGAAATTTCACTCCTTCCGAGGTTATTTTTCTCAATCCTGCTAGGCTCATCACCTGGAATCCGCCGCTGTCTGTCAGGATCGGTTTTTCCCAACTCATAAATTCATGCAATCCACCGGCTTTTTTAATCAATTCATGACCGGGACGAAGATAGAGATGGTAAGTGTTTCCCAGAATTATTTGAGCACTTATTTCATCCAACTCCAGAGGTGAAAGGGTTTTTACGGTTGCCCTCGTTCCGACCGGCATAAAAACCGGAGTTTTTATTTCACCATGAGAAGTTTTGAAAACTCCGGCTCGCGCGTTTTCGTTTTTTGCTTTTAAGATAAATTCAAAGATGATTTGCTCCCATTTTTTGAATTAACTAACTCGAATCGGAAAAAGATTAACCATTCACTTCAGTGAATGGACAACAAGGCAACTACACGCTCTGAATTCAATCAGTATTTTCCGACTAAAGTCAGTAATTCGTGGTGTTTTTCTGTTTCCATCGAATAAATTCGATGGTTAATGTTTGCTTGTTCAATCTCACCTTGAAAAAAGAATCAAAGTAAAACTTTTTCAAAATAGCATTCCCAAATGGAATTTGGGAATGGGTAGAAATAGAGCAAGTTTCCAATCAATTCCCATCCAATATCTTCTGCTCATTCAAAGAAACATTCCTGCTGAACAACCTGTAAAAATCATTAAAAAATGCAAACAACATCAAAAATAATAAAATATAAAGTCCGATCCTCTGTAAGACCAATTGAGTTTTTAAGGTTAAAGGTTTTTTAAAAATCCCCTCGATAAAGCAGAAAAAGATATGACCTCCGTCTAAAACGGGAATGGGAAGTAAATTCATGATCATCAGGATAATACTGATCGCAGCTATGAAAGCCAAAATTGAATCCAATCCTTTTTTTGCAGATTCTTTGGACATGGCATAGATCATTACCGGACCGCCCAGATTTGCTTTTAATGATGAAGGTTTTGAAATTAATTTATAAAGAGTTACATAATTCAGAGCGACAAAACTGATCGTCGTAATACTTCCGTATTTCAGCGATTCGAACAGGCTGTATTTTTCCTCGATCTTAACTGGTAATTTCTGAGTTATCCCGATAATCTTATTGCTGTCCATCAGGTTAACTTCCAGTTCGACAACTTTCTCGAAAATCTGGTCTCCTCTCCTGATCTTAAAATTTAAGGAATTTTTTGTACTTTTTGAAATGATATCTCTCATATCATACCAGTTTTTAACTTGGATACCATCAATAGCAATAATCTCATCATCTGACATTAATCCTGCTCTGTATGCCGGTAATCCGGGAGCGACTTCTCCGATAACCGCAGGAGCAAAAGGAAGAATATCCGTGAACCAGGTAATTTGTTCTATGTCTGAAGATTCAAGAATTATTTTCTTTCCGTCCCTTTTCACTTCGATGATATTATTTTCATTTTCTTTGATAAATCTAGGTATCTGGCTCCAACTTTGTACAGGAGAATTGTTCACACTTAAAATTTCATCATTGACTTTAACAAAATCATTTAATGCTATCTCGATCTTTCCAACTAACGGCAACTGGTCTTCATAACTTCTTCCAATAGCGAAAGAAAGAATGAATATGAAAAAAGCTAAAAGAAGGTTTGCAAATGGACCGGCAAATGCAATAGTTGCTCTTTTGTACCATTTTGCTGCTCGAAAAGAACCGGATTCATCGTCAATTTCCTCATCAGGATTTTCACCTTTCATTTTCAGATAACCACCAAGAGGGATCAGAGAAATACGAAAATCTGTTTGTTTTATCCTGAAACCGAATAACCGGGGTCCGAATCCAATCGAGAATTTTTCTACATCGACTCCAAATATTCGAGCTGCGAGAAAATGACCCAGCTCATGAACAGTTATTAAAATTCCTAAAGCAATGATTGCTCCGAAAATATTTCCCATTATTTTTTACCTTTTCTATTAAAATTCTATTCAAACTTACTATCCGGCAGTTGCCGGATTGGCAAGTTTGAAGATTATTCCAATTCCAGAATCTGTTTTTTCAGGTCAAGTTTTATTATCGTTGGAAAAACTTCGGAATGGATTTTTTACATACTCCCAAAATTTGTAGAAATGAAAATTCTAATTTATGAATCGAAATATTGAGTCCACTCTAAAAAGGCAATAATTTTGGAATATGTATGAAATTTTGCCCGAAATTTGGAAACTGATGAATCGGTTAATGACCTCTATCTTCTTATTAACCACCAACTTAAGTTGGTGGTTAATGAAACAGGAAAAAGTATTAACCG
>DRTC01000004.1 GCA_011372345.1 Candidatus Cloacimonadota bacterium | reverse complement strand
GTTTGCTTTAGCTGGCTTGATTTAAGTTTTCTAATCCGCTGATGCCAGTCAACTTAACTCAAGACTTCGTCTTAAGTCAAGTTTCCTTTTTGCGAGAAAATCGAATTTTCGTTCAGTCACTATTTATGAAACTAAACAAATTTCCAAAAATTTGTGAAGTTTTTATCTCTAAAAATCAAATCATTCGGAAGCAGTAACAATATAAAACTTCTTAATATTCGAAACGCCAATATCCGTCCAGGTTGTATTGATGATACCGGATGCTTCCAGATTCCAATCATTAAAATCCAGATACGGATCAGTCGAACTGTAAACATTGTAAGTCTCGTCCCTGCTTCCCGAATCCCAATTCAGGATAATGTCATTTCCGGAAATTGAGATCGTGAAATTGTTGGGAGTTGCCGGTTGATCTGCTGCGAGAAGTTCATAAATTTTATCTATCACTCCACTAGGGTTATAACCAAATGAAGTTGTTACTGCGTTTCCATATTGGTCAATTATGAATGATCTTCCAAACGGCAAACCTGTGTGTGGCTGATCATAAAAAGGACTGGAAACATCATCATACGGATCCCAGATTATGCTTCCTCTCAAATAAAAATGATCCCAGATATTTTCCACCCAATCTAAATCCTCGTCGAACTGTCCACCTTCATTTAAGATCACAGCAACAACATTCGGATCGTCTTCAAATTCTTCAATGATCGTGTTTTGCATGTCTGCAACTGCAGGCAAACAGGCCGGTCACCACGATGCATAAATCCCAATCCAGACGATTTTTCCTTCCTGATCGGAAAGAGTGAAAGAATCTTGAGTATAATTTCCAAGAATATCTTTGGAGATAAGCGGAAGTGTAAAATCATCTGCTGATTCTTCAGGATCAAGATAATCCGTTCTGCCGAAAACCTGGATCGGATAAGGACTTTCATCCGGATCGTTGCAATCGATCAAGATCCTTCCCATATCCTGTCCCGGAGGAGTCGAAGGTGTATAATCGATATCAAAACTATTGCTTTCTCCCGGCTGTAAAATCCCTGATGGACTTGGAACGCTGAATTGAGGAGATGTCGAAGAAATTCCATAAATCTGCAAATTGAATTCACCGTTATTGGTGATCGTTACTTCTTTCGTTCCGCCTGACGGAGAAAATCTCACTCGGTGAGTATCTGAATTAATATCAGGTTGAGTGCTTTCTCCAACTGGTTTGAATTCATAAAAATCGAGGTAATTCCAATTCGCACTAATCAGCAGAGAATCACCGGAAGCAGCAATTCCGCAGCCGATGCGAAGTTCGGCATCAAAACCTCTTCTGCTCCAATTTTCTCTCGCTGCAACTGTCGGAGTTCGATTCCCGCTGACATCGTAGATAACAACTCCCGGATAAGTCGAAACTGCGAGATAGTCTCCGATCCAGCAAAGGTCTTCGGAAAATCCGTAAGTTGAGATAACTTCCTGCGAAGATATATCGTCAGAATCATAAACTGCCAGCCCTTCTCCTCCGAGCGTCATATAAACTTTTCCATCTCGAACGGTTATCGCTTCCGCTGTTCCGAGTGCTGTTTCCAAAGTTTCTTCCGCAACGATAAAAGGAAATTCTTTATTCTCGATATTAACGATCTTTAATCCTGCTCCGCCATCAGCAACATAAACCGAATCTCCCTCTACAGCAACTGCAAAAGCATCGGTAAATCCAGTCGTTAAATTTCCTTCAAAAAGGGGAAGTTCGGGATCGGAAATATCATAGATCCAAATTCCTTGATTATGAGCAGCAACATAAAGATAATCACCTTCGATGCACATTTTTTCAAAGAAAACATCCGGCTCGTCAGATTCATAAACAACTGTCGGAACATCTCCGTCGAAACGCACAACAGCAAAATCAAAACTGCCTTCCGCTGCATTGGCGTGCCGGTTCACGAAAATATAATTGTCCTTTTGGTAGAAATTGCGGGAATTCATATTCTCTGACCTGAAAATGTAATCGCTGGTTCCGTTTACGGTCAGATCATTGATATCGAGCAAAGCCATTGCCGGATATCCGCCCACAATGACGCTGTCTTCTTTTATCATTGCTGCTGTCACCAGATGATCGATCCCATCTTCCTGGCAGTTGTAACGATAGAGATAATCTAAAGTCATTTCCTGCGAAAAGAGATGAAAGCAAAGAAATAGAAATAAAATAATAACCTTGCTTTTCTTCATTTACCTGCTCCTTAACATTTTTTTTGTGATTTGATAGTTTTCCGTTTTTATTTTTAATAAATAAATTCCGGGGGAAACCTGATTTCCTTTTTCATCTTTTCCATTCCAGACAACCGAAAATCGAGAATCGCCAATCGAAAATTTCTTCACTATCTGCCCTTTGATATTATATATTTCAAGAGTTATAAACGGGGATGTTTGTGTTACATTAAAAGAAATTGTTGTTTCAGAACAAAAAGGATTTGGGAAATTCCAAACTTGAAATTTAGGAATATCAAATTCATCGACACTTAAAAAATCTTCATAAGTATAATATTCTTTCGAATAATTATAAAGTTCATCATCATACCAATATTGCCACAATAGTTCGCTCAGATTTCCATTCTCATCATAAGAATAAGTTGCATAAGAATCATCTAACCAACCTCGCTGCCAGGTTTGATAGTCGGCATAAATTAGATTTCCATCTTCATCATAATAATAAATATACTGATAAGAATTCTGCCAATCGTCATTTTCCCAAACTTGATACAATAATTCGGTATTGTGCAGCTGATCATCATATGAATACACGAATTTATAAATGTCTGTCAGCTCAATTCCATTTTCATAAACTTGATAATGGATCTCGATCAGATTTTCGTTTTGATCGTAAGAATAGGAATACAAATGAGAATTCACCAGCGTTTCTTCATCTTCCCAATATTGCCAGAATTCCTGAATCAAGTTGTCATTTTCATAGGAATAAGTTCCAAGATAAATTGCCAGCCAGTTTTCTTCGATCCATTCACTGTAAACATTGGTGACGATATTGTCATTATTATCATAATAATAGGAATATTTGTAGGAATTTATCCAATCCTCGTTTTCCCAGTTGTAATAAACAGCATCAGTTAAAATATTTTCATCATTATAAAGGTAGCACAACTTTCCATAATTTTCAAATGTTTCATCGCTAATTTTCTGATATATTATCTGGATCAAGGTATCTTCATAAGAATAGTAATAACGCAGAGAATCTTCCCAATTTTCATTCACGAAATATTGCTTCAAATATTCGATGACCTTAAATTCCCGCTGCGGATAATATTTCATGTCAACGGGATTTCTTAATTCATTTTTGATACTTCCTGATAATACCAAACTAAAAAATAATAAAACTATAATAATTACTTCTTTCTTCACTCAAACTCCATCTTCATAAATTTTGCCTTCGCAAACTGCATTATCTATTCCAGTTTTTTTATTTAAAAGACAGAATATCTGTAAATCACTGCGATGTTTCATATAATAAATCCTTTCGTGTCCAATCGGGATTTATAAGTGTTCTCCGGATAATCGAATGTGTTCATATTGTAAAAGAACGAATTTTCACGAAACTTAAAAGGGCTCTTTTGAAACTCAAAAGATTTCGGTTCAAAACATAAATAACCGAATTTCTTTTTTTAATTCAGTTGATCATACTTTTTCTTGAAATCACGGATGCTCTCGTAAATGGATTGAGCAAGTTTGTTCTGGTAAGAAGATTTTGTTAATTTCTTTTCTTCTTCTTTATTGGAAAGAAATCCCAGTTCGATCAGAACAGCCGGCATGAACGCACCCCGCAGAACATAAAAGTTTGCCTGTTTGACTCCGCGATCACGACTTTCTGTAGTTCTAATAAGGTCATTTTGAAGTCGCATGGAAAGATTGTAACTTTCCTCGAGATACTCGCTTTGTGCCATATCCGCCAGAATAAATGCCAGGTCATCGTATTGCTTAACAGCTTCTTCTCCACCTTCATATTTAAAAACAACATCGTTTTCCAAAGCTTCTACAGCTCGAGCATCATCTGTTTTGGCAGTTGATAAGAAATAAACTTCTATTCCGTTCGCAGTTTTCTTTCGGGCAGCATTACAATGGATCGAGATAAAAAGGTCGGCTTTTTTTTCGTTGGCAAATTTCGTTCTTTTCTGCAAAGATACAAATTCATCCTTTTCTCTGGTCAGATAGACTTCGACACTCATCTGTTCGAGTAAGATCCGTTTCAATTTTCTGGCAACAGCAAGAGCAACATCTTTTTCATAATTCTTTTTGGAGTAGCCAACAGCTCCCGGATCTTTTCCGCCATGTCCGGGATCAAGAACGATCCTATGAATGGAATTATCGATAGGAAGTTCGGCAGAAATGAAATTTGTATTAAATTGTATCTGTTTCGGATATAATTGAGGTAAAACATTTTCCAGGAAAAAGACAGGAATTAAATATTTTCCCTTCCTGGAAATTATCGGCTGGTTGAAATTATAAATTTCATTCTGATAAAAAAGATACGCAGAATCGAGCAGGAAGATCATCTCCTGTCCATACATATTGACATTCTACCGCTGATCGAGCAGATTTTCTTTGATCCTTGCTCGGAAGATCTTATTCAGTTCGTTGACTTTGAAATAC
>DRTC01000003.1 GCA_011372345.1 Candidatus Cloacimonadota bacterium | reverse complement strand
ATTATTATTTAAGACTTGTTTGTCATCTAATGAAGCAATTGAAATTCATAAAACCCGTAACCATTATGGGATCAATCGTTCTAAAATTGAGAACAGATATTAGTAAAAACAGACTCGCTTCGACACTTTTTGGAAAAACAAGACGAGCTGTTTTAGCATTGCTTTACAGCCACGTTGGCGAATGTTTCTACTTCCGACAGATAATAAGAGAAACCGGAACAAGCATAGGCGCATTGCAGCGTGAATTAAAGAATCTATCCAATGTAGGAATTATCCGAAAAACCGTTCAGGGATCACAAGTTTATTATCAAGCAAATCCAAATTGTCCGATCTTTGCCGAACTTAAGAACATTGTGATTAAAACCATTGCTATCGGCGATGTTCTGAAAGATGCTTTAACGCAGTTAGAAGATCGTATTAAGGTTGCCTTTTTATTCGGATCAATGGTGAATAGTAGCGAAAATTCAAGTAGCGATGTGGATATTATGGTTATCGGAAATATAACATTTGCTGAGGTTACAAATGTTTTAAATCCTGTACAGGAAAAGGTTCGACGAGAAATTAATCCAGTTGTTTATCCTCCTGCAGAGTTCAGACAAAAAGCAACAAAGAATCACCATTTTCTAAAAAATGTAATAAAGAACGAAAGACTTTTTCTTATTGGAGATGAGCATGAGCTTAAAAATTTGGCTGAGTAATGGTTGGCTGAAAGAACACCAACCAAACTCACAAGAGATCACTGAATTACTGGCAGTCGCAGACCGTGACCTTTCAGATAGAAGAACCCCTGGCTTGAGCCCTGATTGGCAATTAAATACCCTATAATGCTGCCCTACAAATTGCTACAGCAGCACTGGCTGCCTCAGGTTATCGTGCCGTGCGAGAAGCACATCATTATAGAACTATTAAATCTCTTTCCTATACAATTAAGGCTGATAACGAATTGATTACTTTATTTGATCAATTTCGTAAGAAAAGAAATATAAGCGGTTATGATCGTGCCAGTATGATTTCAAAGCAGGAAGCAAATGAGATGTTAAAACTTGCCATACATCTTCGTCAAAAAATAGCAGAATGGCTTAGGGAAAATCACCCAACTTTGATGAAGGAATAGTAAAAAGGCAAAAGCAAAAATAATGAATAACAAGAATAAAGAAGAAAGACCAAAGAGTAAAGAAAAAAACAGAAAGCAGAAAACAGAACCCAGTGAAATATTCAGCAAGCTGAATTTCACGGGTCAAGAATCAGAAATCAGAAATCAGTGAAATATGCTCCGAATTTCACCCATGTGTAATAACAGATTAAAGAGATTACACAGGGTAAACGGGTCAGGGAAAGCAGAAATAAGAAAGCATAAAGGCGAGATTGTCATTCTGGAGCGAAGCGAAGAATCTCCCGATAATGTTGATCTATCTTACTGGGAGATCCTTCCCGTCTTCATTTCATTACGCCGTGGCAGGCGGTCACTTCGTTCAGCCAGCTGGCTGATGACAATGAAAAAGTCAATCCGTCTTCGTTGCAATACGCCGTGACAAGAAGGTGAAAGGTGAAAGGTATGAAGAAATATGAAAAGGATTTATACGAAAGATTAATTCAATTCGCAATAAATACTTTCAAATTCCTGAAGTCATTACCAAAAGATAAAGAATATGATGTTTTTAGATATCAGCTTTCAAAAGCCGCGACTT
>DRTC01000002.1 GCA_011372345.1 Candidatus Cloacimonadota bacterium | reverse complement strand
CTAGTGATCTGGCTGTTTTGAATTTCGATGATGATGTCATTTCAGGATTTCAAAAGAATTTCAAAAGCAGAATCCAATATTTTTCTTCTTTAAAAAAAACAGACATTTATCTCGAAAAGAACAAAATCCGGTTTCATGAGAGAAATTTTTCAATAAAAAATTTTTCCTTAAAAGGTCCTCATAATATTTCCAATACAATGGCTTCTATCCTGGCTGTTTCTCCATTTAACATTTCTGAAAAAGATATTAGATATGCTCTGAAAACATTCTCTCCTCTTCCCCATCGTCTGGAATTTGTAGCAGAAATAAACAGTATTAAATTTTATAATGATTCCAAAGCAACCAACACTGATTCAGTCAAATATGCGCTGCAATCGTTCGACAAACCTGTGAGAGTAATTTTAGGAGGTTCTGATAAAGGAGAAAATTTTTCGACATTGAATCCTTTTTTAAACAGGTATGCAAAGAAAGTTTACTTGATCGGGGAAACACAGGAAAAGATGTTCGCTGCTTTCGGAAATGTAGTTAAAACATCTAAATTTGAGAATTTTGAAAAATGTCTAAAAACAGCTTTTTCAGAATCGGAAAACAATGACATTATCCTTCTTTCTCCAGCTTGTGCCAGCTTTGATATGTTCAAGAATTTCGAAGAAAGGGGAAATGTTTTTAAGAAAATCGTTAAACAACTCGTTTGGGAAATGAGAAATGAAAACTAAAGAATACATTGTTCAACAGGATTACCTGATCTTGCTTGCATACTTCCTTTTAATGATGACAGGTCTTTTTATGCAATTAAATATCAGTTCCGTAAGAACGAGTATGTCATTTTTTTACAAACAGGCAATCTGGTTTTCCGTGTCCTTACTTTCTGTCTGGTTTGCATATAAAGTTTTAAGTTTGGAATTCCTGCGTAAATCAATCCCATATTTTATGGTCGTAATCATTATTTTATTGATCTTGGTTTTAAAATATGGTGTTGTTATTAATGGTGCAAAGCGTTTTATCGTGATCACGATCCCGTTGATCAATCTGAGTATAAATATTCAACCAAGCCTCTATGCCAGGATATTTTTAGTAATTTATACTGCCCACATAATAGATAAACAACAGAAATTGATCACCTATTCCGATCCTAAAGGTTTTTGGAAATTTTTTAAACCTTTGATCATTGTTCCACTCACTATTTACTTTTTGATACTTTTTGAAAGACATTTCAGCCCTTTGATCATTTCCGGATTAACCCTGCTTTCATTATTTTTTTTAGCGAAGATAAAGATGAACACGATTTTCGCGATCATCGCTATTTTGCTGATTGGAGGAATTCTTGTGATAGGATTAGGTCCGAAATTCAGGGGAGAAAGGATAGAAATATACAAAAAGTATTCTCTTTTCTGTAAAGCATTGGGATTAAAAAGCGATTATAAAGGTGATAATGAATACCAGGTAAAAGAAAGTCTGATCTCACTTGGCGGAGGAAAAATTTTCGGAACAACTCCGGGTAGAGGAACCGGAAAACATTATTTTTTACCTGAAGCAAAAACTGACTATATTTATTCAATTGTGGGAGAAGAATTCGGTTTTCTCGGTTCGTTATTTGTGATGTTTCTATATATTTTTTTATTTGCCAGGTCATTAATAAATTCGCAGAAACAGGAATCCCTTTTCTTGAAATTATTAGGTTTTGGGCTCGGAATGAATATTTTCTATAATGCCATGGTCAATATCGGAGTTGCCATGTCTGCTTTGCCTTCGACCGGAGTAACTTTACCTTTTATAAGTTATGGAGGAACTTCACTCCTCGTGAATTCATTTGCGATCGGATTGCTTTTAAATATCAGTGCGAAACGAAGGATGATTTAAGGGAAAGGAAAACCTTGCGAATGGTTGACGAATGAAACCTTCGCAATGGTTGAATTGGTTAAATCGGTTGAAATAGTTTAATTGGGAGAAATGGAGAAATGGAGAAATGAAGAAGGAAAGTATCCATGATCACAAATTGATATTAAAAACACGAATTACATAATTTAAAGGAACTGAAATGACAGATTCAATTAACTTGAATCCTACACCTCGAATTCTGATCGCAGCAGGTGGAACGGGCGGTCATATAATTCCTGCTCTATCGATTGCAGATGAATTGCAAAAAAAGAATGCTAAAATCCTTTTTGTAGGAAATAGAAACAGTTTGGAAGAGGAGCTTGTTCAAAAATCAGGAATT
>DRTC01000001.1 GCA_011372345.1 Candidatus Cloacimonadota bacterium | reverse complement strand
TAATGAGAACTAACATAAATTTCAAGAGTTTTTATGTTAAACCGAAATTGCCTGTAAATCTCGAAAAATTGTCTGAATTATCGCAGAATTTATGGTCAACCTGGGATTCTGATGCATATCGTCTTTTTTTGAGGATCGATCCTGAATTATACCGGAAATTCAATCATAATCCGGTGAAATTTCTGCAGAGAATACCAGAAAAAAGGTTAATGGAACTTTCAGAAGATAAAGGATTTTTGTTTGAATTGGAAGCAGTTTATAAAAGGTATAAAAATTATCTCAACTTCGTAGGTCATTTTTCCGACAAAAATGGAATTAAAAAAGAGTTCGATCAAAATCTGCAGATCGCTTATCTCTCGATGGAATTTGGTCTGCATGAATCTTTGCCTATTTATTCAGGAGGATTGGGTGTTTTAGCCGGAGATCATCTCAAAGCTGCATCAGATATGGGTTTACCTCTCATTGCTTTCGGGATTCTTTATCGTTACGGCTACTTTTTCCAGAAGATCAATATTGAAGGAAAACAGGAAGAATTTTATCAGGAAAATGACTGGTATTCCAAACCTGTTCAAAAATTGAAAAATGAGAACGGACAAAATATTGAGATCAAGATAAAACTTAATAATGAAAATATCTATCTGAATACCTGGATGATTGAAGTTGGAAAAATTCCATTATATTTGATAGATTCCAACCACAAAAAAAATAAGGAAAAATTCAGAAAAATTACGGATTATCTTTATGTTGCAGATAAAGAAATGAGACTATTGCAGGAACTTGTTTTCGGTTTCGGTTCTATGGAATTGATAAAAAAACTGCAGATCCAACCAACGATCTTTCATTTGAACGAAGGTCATTCCGCTTTCATCATTCTAAAGAGAATGGAAAATCTGATCTTGAAGGAGAAATTCGAATCGGAAGAAGCAAAGGAAATTGTAAGAGCGAGTACGGTTTTTACAACCCATACTCCGATTCCTGCCGGGAATGAAACTTTTGATCTGAAGCCAGTTGAATTCTATGTTTCCGATATTCTTCACTCGATCGGAATGGATTTCAGAGAATTCAAAAAATCAGCCCTGATAAAGGGAAATGACAAATTCTCTCTCCCGGCTCTGGCAATCCGTTTTTCCAAATATATCAATGGAGTTTCCAAACTTCACTGCCAGGTTTCCAAAGAAATGTGGCATCCGATCTATCCTCAACTTTTCGAGAAAGAAATGCCGATCAGAGCGATTACGAATGGAGTTCACCTGCAAAGCTGGTTAAGTCGGAGAATGACTCAGCTTTTTGATCGCTATCTGGGAGAAGATTACCGTCATCGAGCAGAAGAAAAGACTTTGTGGGAAAATGTTTTCGCTATTCCCGATATTGAGATCTGGGAAGCACATCAATCAAGAAAAGAACAGATGATCAGTTTTATGAGGAGTAAATTGCAGGATAGTATGATCCACAAAGGAGGAACAACATCCTCAAATATCGGGATCAATAATGTTTTGAACAATAATCACTTGATCGTCGGTTTTGCTCGTCGGTTCGCTCCTTATAAAAGAGCAAATTTAATCTTGAAGGACAAAGAGCGGATTCTAAAACTTCTCAATAATGAAACCAGACCTATCCAGTTCATTTTTGCCGGCAAAGCCCATCCTGCTGATGAAAAAGGTAAAGCAATGATCAAGGAGATCATCGATTTTGCCCGGGAAAACAAGGTCGAGGATAAATTTGTCTTCATCGAAAATTACGATATGAACATTGCCCGTCATCTAGTGCAGGGAGTAGATGTCTGGCTCAATAATCCGATCAAACCTCTGGAAGCGAGCGGAACATCAGGAATGAAAGCAGGAATGAACGGAGCACTGAATTTGAGCGTTCTCGATGGTTGGTGGGATGAATGTTATAATCGGAAAAACGGTTGGGCAATTACTTCGGGTGAAAATATTTCCGATCTGGAAATCCGTGAAAAACTGGAAGCCAATGAAATTTATGAACTTCTGGAAAATGAAGTTTTAGAAATATATTATAACCGCGATCAGAACGATATTCCAAGGAACTGGATCAAGAAAATGAAACAATCGATTTTTGATGTTGGAAAAAATTTCAATATGCATCGTGTTCTCGAGGAATATTTATATGAATTTTATCTCCCGGGAGCAGAAAATATCGGAAAACTTTCTGCTAACAATTTTGCAGAAATGCACAAATTACTGAAAATGGAAAAAGAGATTTCTAAATCGTGGAGTAAGGTTAAATTCCTCGAACTTAAATCAAACACGCAGGAAAATCTAACTTTAAACAGCGGAGAAATGGTTAATATCAAAGCAAAGATCGATTTGGACGGAATTTCCGAAAACCTGGTTCAGGTGGAAGTTTTTTACATGATCAGCGAAAATGATTTTAAGACCATACCTCTTTATTTCGAAGAAAGACAAAACAACATCGCAATTTTTGAAGGACATTTCAAAATTCAAGGTTCCGGAAAACAGAGCTTTAATGTCAGGATCAAACCGAAATCGTGTTGTTTGAAGGATTTTTATGAATATGGGAAATGGCACTTTTAATTGAATATTTTAGATTGAACTTTGCGAAAATTATCTTCCCGAGATTCTAAGGAAAGAATTTTCGCAAAGATATGATGATTCAAATCTTGACATAAAAAACTACCATAATTAATTTATTTTCAAAGAAATAAGGAGAAATTATGGATATGCAAATTCAATACTTAACGGATAATAAAGGTAAGAAAACAGCAGTATTGGTTCCTTTCAAAGAATGGGAAAAATTTATTAACGATTATAAATATCTTCAAAAAAAAATCGGCTTGAATCATTCAGTTAAAGAAATACAACATAAAAATTTTAATTACACAGCCATCACAAAAAAAGACGGAAACTGCTGGATTGGCTGGATCGAAGAGATTCCGGGAGTAAATTGTCAGGAATCAACACGAGAGGAACTTTTAGAAAGCCTGAAAATTACTTTGAAAGAAGCACTCGAATTTAATAAAAAAGATGCAATTTCTACAGCAGGTGAAGGTTTTAGCGAAGAACCGATTGCTTTATGAAAAGAACTGCACTATTAAAATATCTTCGGAAGAATAACTGTAAATTTCTGCGGGAAGAAGCAAGACATTCCTGGTGGCTAAATCCAAAACTGAATAAACGATCCGCTGTTCCCAGGCATAATGAGATCAAGGATATTCTTGCTAAAAAGATTTGTAATCTGGGCATTGATCCTATAATAAAATTAAGCAAATTTTGAAAATATTTGTTGGAAAAACTTTTCATTTTTCTGCTATTCATCAGGTACACAAATGCTGATAACAAAACAAGCCAAAGAAAAATATAAATTAGAAAATTTCTATTTCGATAAATCCGGAAATTTCTCTTTTCCGAATTACCGGATATTGCGAAAACTCGTTCAGGAAATAAATACGAAAAGGGACATCATTTTAAATCCATCCAAAACAGTCAAAGCCGGGGAATTAAATGGGATTCTCCTGCTCGATAAGATTTTCCATTATGTGATCAAAAAGTATCAGCAGGAAAAATCTAACCTGGTTTTTGCGGAAGCACATCATTATCTAACGGAAAAAAATCCGGTTTTTGGTTTGCACAGATTACTTACAGAT